>NZ_JBGQQX010000004.1:0-79421 GCF_045528525.1 Ruoffia sp. FAM 26255
TAAAAATCGAATCTCGATAAAAATGTTCTGTAAAATCTCAAAAAACATATAAATTTTAGAACCAAAGCAAAATTACGACAAAAAATGTATTTTTAATCGAAAAATTTAGAAGTATGAATTATTCAGGCAAGTATGTCTCGGATTAAGGATCTTGACGCTGCGCTTGCGCCCATAAACTGGTACACATTTTCTGTTGTGACTATTTCACTGTTGTCAAAGAATAAATAGCGCAATTGCCGTGCGGATCTGAGTATTGTTTCTGATTTTGCTTCTTTAAAATGACAGTGCCGGCATGTCACTTTTCTTAAAGTGATTTCTACATCAAATCGGTGACACGCTGGACAAGTAACGCCTTTATGGATAGTCGCAAAGTCTTCTATCGGCAAGCCTGTAGGCTGGAACGGATTTTCAATCGAATAGCGGTTCAAGACTTTTTGTATTCTATTCAAATATGCTGGTAACAGAGGTTTGGCCAGAAATTCGGTCTGCTTTTTCAAGAAGTTTCTAAATTGGTTGCGCTGTATAATTTCATAGTCAAATTCATAATCGAGTTTAACTCGGCAATGTTCATTGATGAAAATCATCGCACCGGTTACTTTAATATTTTCGGAGACTTCATTGGCAATTCGTGTTAGGCGCCGTACTTTGGTCGCCATGGCATTCATAAAATTATTTTCCATTAAATGCGCGTTAATGTAGCATTCGTGATTTCTATATTCAAATTCGCCATCAAAATTCTTCACTTCAATAACTAACCAGTGATTTTCTTTGATTAATAGAAAATCGGCTTGCATCGTGCTTTTGTAGTTAAACCAGTAGTCTGAAAGGACATGCCAACTATCGTCGGCGTATTTTTCTAACCATTGAGCAACTTCTGATTCCCCGATATAGCCTTGTTTTAAAGACCAAAATCGACGTTTCTGTTCTTCAGCTAAATATATTTGGCGTATAACCGACATTTCGAGTTGAATGAGTTCGATATTTTTCTGCATTTTATCACCCCTATATATATACGTAAAAAAGGGCGATTTTCATTTTTTATTTTAAAAATTAATCATCTAAATTTAAAGTGAGTGCGTTCATTGCGACAATAATTGTTGAAAGTGTCATTAAAATTGCACCGAGCGCGGGCGAAATAGTGATTCCGATAGATGCCAAAAGACCCGCAGCCAATGGGATTGCAATGAAATTGTAGCCTGCTCCCCAAAGTAAGTTTTGGTTCATCTTGCTGTTTGTCTTGAAAGACAGTTCGATAAAGGATTCAATGTCGCCGGGTTCAGATTGGGTTAAGACAACGTCTGCGGAATCAATTGCCACTTGCGTTCCGGCTCCAATGGCGACTCCGACATCAGCCAATGCGAGTGACGGCGCATCATTCACACCATCTCCAACCATAATAACCGTCTTACCTTCAGACTGTAGACTTTTAATTAAATCATATTTGTCTTGTGGTGACTGGTTTGCACGGTAATCAATACCTAAAGTTTCTGCGACACCTTTCGCGGCATTTTCATTATCACCTGTTGCCATAATTGGCGTAATGCCTTTGTCTTTGAGAATTGTCATCAGTTCTTTACTCGTTTCTTTAAGCTCGTCACCTAGAGACACTGCGCCCAATGCTTCGCCATCTTTAGTTAAAATACTAATCGTTGCACCAGGTAAAATTTCAATATCAATCGACTTTCCATACACTTTTTGACTCACTAATTTATACTCTGTATCTTGATAAGTTCCCACAACTCCTTCACCAGAAACGACTTCTGTTGATGTGAAGTCAACGGGGTTTACATTTTCCTCAGAGGCATGTTCGATAATTGATTGAGCGATGGGGTGACTTGACCCGCCTTCAATTCCAGCCATGATAGCTAATAGCTCGTCTTCGTTATAGTCACTTGATAATGAATCAATCGCTAATACTTTAAATTCACCAGTAGTCAGCGTTCCTGTTTTATCGAGGATCATCGTGTCTGATTTTGTTGTTAATTCATAAACTTCACGGTCTTTCACAAGTAGTCCGCGATTAGCACCTAAACTAGTACTTCGCGAAATCACAAGTGGAATCGCTAATCCTAAAGCATGCGGACAAGCAATAACAAGCGTGGTTACCGTATAAGAAATCGATGTTTGTAAATCAGCAATTACCCACCAAGCGACGAATGTCACTAATGCCACACCGAGCGCAATATAAAATAACCAACTCGCAACTTGATGTGCTCTGTTCTCTGCTCGAGACGGATTACCTTGAGCTTCTGTGACTAAACTTTGAACTTGAGAGAGGAATGATGAATTTCCAGTTTGGCTGACTTTAATAAATAACGTCCCTTGTCCATTAGTTGATCCTCCGATAGCTGTGTCGCCTTCGGATTTCTCAATCGGTTTAGATTCACCCGTCAGTAGCGCTTCATTCACTCGAGACGTTCCGCGAATGATTTCTCCATCAGCTGGAATGTTTTCGCCTGCTTGAACTCGGACAGTGTCGCCAACCTTTAATTCTGTTACCGGGCGCTGTTCAATCGAATCATCTTGTAAGACAACTTGTGCTTCTTTCGGAAGTAATTTTGCTAAAGAGGCTTGAGCATCTCCGGCATTACCTAAAGCAACCATCTCAATCCAATGTCCAAGCAACATAATAAGGATTAGCGATGCGAATTCGAAGTAAAAATCCATCAGGTACTCGCCCGTAACATAGCGCATAATTACCGCATAGACACTATATAAATACGACACGCCAAGCCCTAAAGACACAAGCGCCATCATCCCTGGTGATTTCTCTTTAAACTCACCAACCGCACCTTGAAAGAACGGCTTCCCTCCATAGAAAATAAGGAATGTAGACAGCACGGTAGCTAAAATATCCGAATATGGAAAAGTGTATTGAAATGGAAACGGTATGTCCAAGCCCATCAGTGGAGAAATCCACATAATGATTAACCCAATCGGTAAAGATCTTAAGAAAATTTGTTTAAAATTCCCATGGTGGTGATGATGTCCATGGCCACCGTGATCCATGTGCTCATGATGGTCGTGATGGTCATGCCCTCCGTGGTCATGATGATTGTGATGGTGTTGTTTATCCTTACTCATTCAATTCCCCTCCTAAATTTACTTGACACTCACATTGCCCAGACACACAGTCGCATGCCACAACGTCCAATGCCGTTTTCTTTTTCTCTTTTAAAATGCTCATTAATTCTTCAATATCACTTTGACTTAAAGGCGCGTTGGTTAACATATCTCCGATTACTTCCCCGGCTTTCTTATTACAAATACGAGCTAACATATCTGAAATAGATTCATCTAAACTGGCTTCTTCTGTCAGTTTAGCTGAGTAAATGTATTTGCGTCCCTCTTGTTCGGTATCCAAAGCGCCTTTTTCTACTAAACGGCTGATTAAAGTTTTAATTGTGCTAGCTTTCCAGTTCATTTTATCTTCTAATACTTGGATAATTTCGCGACTTGTCGCCTTGCCTTGAGCCCAGACGACTCGCATAATTTCCCATTCTGCATCGGTAATTTTTAACGTTGGTATTGCTTCTGTCAATAAAATATCTCCTTTCAAACTAAGTTTATGATTACGACTACAATTGTAGTCATTGTTTAAAGTTTAGTTTACACATGTAACTCGTACAAGTCAACTTATATCCATTACATTTATATAAATTCCTCCGTTTATGATAAGATTAAAATATAACAGCGCTTTCATAAGGAGAGGTTCGTATTGAAAAAGCTGGGCTTGTCTCGTTTATTTGATTCCCACTTTTGAATTAATCACGGGCCTAATCTGTTTGTTGCTAAACATTCCGTTCCCTTTTTCATCCAATATCGCAGTCATATATTTTATGATAGCCAAACTCCTTTTTCTCTATTTAATGACACGACTCCTACATTCACAAGGACGTTCGATTCGGGATGTGATTGATTTTCAAAGGGACCGTTTAGGTAAGGATCTCCTTTGGGGGCTGCTTTTGATTTTTGTACTCTTTATCCCATTTGCTGCCGCAGTAAATGGGTCGCGTTTTTAATATTTGGGGCTGTGTCAAAAGTCCCTTTTTATAAGATGATAGAAAACAAAAGATCTGACGATAGAAGATAATCCTCTTCCTAATCGCTAGATCTTTTGTTTTTCATTAGTTTGTTTATTCTTTTGAGCATTCAGTGATAACTTATGGAGGTTACATGCCATTAAAGCGATACCAATCTCCTGACTGACTTTTTCTTTGCCTCTTACGTGGCACCTGGTGAACCCTAAAGAACCCTTGAGAAAACCAAAGGTTGTTTCAACATCTATTTTTCTGCGCTGATACACGGATTGACATTCTGGGATAGAGAAAAGTGTGCGTTGTTTGGCTTTAAAATATTCCCAAGATGGATTGACCATTATCTTTCGCACATAGCCCTTTTCTGTCAGAGCTTCCGGAATCTCTTGATTATCTGGAGTATAGCGCTCGGCTTTGTACTCTTTAAAGTCACGGGTCATACCATAGTTATCTGTTCGTTGACGGTAAGCGGAAAAATTAAATCGCACGCCTTGGGGATCGATATAATAATCTTCAGATTCATCATATTGCCAGTTTATGACTTTCTTTTCATCTGTTAACCACTTTTTTGTCTGTTCTTTTAACATTGTGCCATAAGGAATCAGCGCGGTTAAGTTCGGAAAAGAATCTTCTAAGAAACGATAATTAGCTTCAGACCCGTACCCCGCATCCATGCTTAAGAATTTCATTGAATGTATGAGCCTTTCGTGTGTCGTTAAAAAAGGTTGCAGCGTGCGTGTGTCTGTGGGATTGGGATAAATTGAATAAGCGAGCGCATACTGTCTACTTGTCGCTAATTGAAGATTGTAACCTGGTTTAAGTTGACCATTCATCATATGATCGTCTTTCATTCTCATGAAAGTTGCGTCAGTATCTGTTTTAGAGTAAGAGTTACGTTCGCCAAAAGTGGTCGATTGTTGGAGGTAGTTTTGATGTTTTTCACGTCGTTCTTTTATTTTATTCATCACTGACTTTACTTTTCGGCGTTCTTGTTTCGCAGGATTAGGTGAGAGTGTCACAGTTTCTTGTACCTTCACCTCCAAGTCTTTCAGTCTGGTTTCAAGGATCGTAATGACTTCCTCTAATCCATCTAATGTTATGGGGGTATCCGCAGGTAAATAAGCGGCAGCATAGGCTGCTTTTAATTCGACCAACAGTTCTATGATTTTATCCTGGTTACTTTCATCAAAGCGAATCATATTCTTTTTCCAAACGAAGCTATACTTATTCGCATCAGCAAGCAGCTTTGTTCCGTCAATCGACAATTGATCATCGATTAAGCGGTGATCGCGTAAATAATCGAGGAGAGACTCAAAGCCTTTGTCTAAGATTGCTTGTAATTCTGGCGCTCTTCGACAACGTCAAATAGTCGAAGCGGATGGCAAGCCGTCTTGAGTTAACCAGCGTGCCGGCATATTTTCCTGGACAAAAACATTGATTTTCCGACTCGTAAAGACACCACGCGTATAAGCAAACAACAATAATTTAAGAACAGCAGACAGACTGTATTCTCTAGGTCTACCAAATTCATAAGGATGATGAATCTCCAACGAATCGACTAAACCATTAATAAAATGAGCGACATGATGTTTTTTTGGCATATAATCCAATGATATATCCAATTTAAATTGATTTATGTTATAATTAGTATACATTTTGATAAGTCCTTTCATGGGATTTATTCGGACGAGCAGAAGTGAAGGTCTGTTCGTCTTTTTTCATACCTTAATTATAACACAAAACCGACACAAACGCTGTTGAAACAATGTTCGTGTCGGTTTTTATTTTGGAGGTATATGTCGACTTATGACACAGCCCCATTTTTTTGATTGATTTTGCACCAACTACTTCCCCTTGAGTCTCTCATTCATATTTGAGTTTTGTTTCTATTTGTGATATTATGAGCATATCAAAAAAATGAGGAGAGATATTATGGCAGTAGAATTAACAACTGTTAATGCAAAGTTAGTATCAGGACTTAAAGTAGATGCGGATGCTCGAGGCCACGTGATTCGTTTAGACGAACCTAAAAACCTTGGTGGAACAGATACAGGCATGAACCCGGTGGAAGCTGTACTCAGTGGCTTGGCAGCTTGTAAACTGATCGTGGCTAAATCTTTCGCTGCTAAAAATAATATCAACTTCCGTTCGATTGCAATCGACATGGAAGGTGAATTAGATCCGGACGGTTTCTTAGGTCTAAACCCTGACGCCAAAATCGGTTTCTCAAAAATCAAAACAATCTATCATATAGATTCTGATCATACTGAAGAAGAGATCAATAACTTTATCGACTTCATTGATCGAACCTGTCCCGTTCTCGATACAATTATTAATACCCCAGAGTTCGAAACTGAAATCAGATAATTTAATCAGCTTTAGAGGCTATGTCATAAGTTAGTTTAACTAAGCAATCCGAAAGAGAAAACAAAAAAATATTGACCAGCAACTTTTATAGGCTGGAATACCCATGTTGGACTTATGACACAGGCCCAAGTTATTTTACAGGTGACTGAGTTAATAATCTGTTAACTACACCTGTTTGGCTAAGGTGGGTTGGCGCGATTGTCGCTTTATTCTTTCCATTTATTAATGCGCCGATTGAAGAAATCATGTACCGAGGTTATGCCCAGCCTAAGTTTGCTGAAGGTTTTGGTAAGCCGTGGGCAGGTATTGTCATTCCGTCGATTGGTTTCGGCTTGCAACATTGTATGTTAGCGGCGAGTTGGCAAGGGGCCTTAGTTTATATTGGCGCATTCTTCTTTTGGGGACTTGGTAGTGCCTTGATTTCCCACTGCCATCAAAGATTATTTCCCAACATTTTCGCGCATTTTGTTGTCCATTTGGCTTTTGCTGCAATGCCTCTTGTGCTTTTAATGTTAGATGTTTATTAAACAAAAAGAGAGCCCACGTCATTTTGTGAGCTCTCTTATTTTGTTATTCTTCTGCACCTATTTAATTGGTTAACATTTTCAACCAATGAACGATAAATGTAGCCACAGCCGCAAAGCCTAGAATAATTACCCAAGTCATCAATGTCAGTGGTTCTGTCCCTAAGACATTATTCATAAATGGTAAGTAAACTGCAACCAATTGTAAAGCGACACCTAAAGCCATGGCACCCACTAACAATTTATTATGGAATAGCGTGCGGTCCAAGCCGAAGGTTTTGAATTTACGAACATTAAAGATATGCATTAACTGAGCAATTGCCATATATGTAAAAGTCGCCGTTTGAGCATATTCTAAGGATACGTCTGTGAAATTATGGAATAGGAAGAATACCCCGAAAGCTCCTAAACCAATAAATATTCCACTTATAATAATTCGACTTAAGAATTGACGGTTGACCAACCCTTTTTCAGGATCACGTGGCGGATGATTCATCACATTATCTTCGGCTTCTTCGTAAGCTAAGGCAATGGCCGGTCCAATATCAATGAGTAAGTTAAGGAATAAAATGTGTAAAGGTTGAATTGGCATCGGTAATAGGAAGATAATTGTGAATAAAATTGACACAATTTCAACCATATTACAGGCGAATAGGAAAGATACAAATTTTTTTATATTTTCAAATATGATTCGACCTTCACGCACGGCATCGACAATGGTTGAATAACGGTCATCCGTTAAAATCATATCAGACGCTTCTTTTGCGACTTCCGTTCCGCGAATTCCCATCGCGACACCGATATCAGCACCGTTCAAGGCAGGCGCATCATTTACACCGTCTCCAGTCATCGCAACGACTTCACCTTCATCTTGAAAAGCTCTAACGATTTGTAATTTGTTCTCAGGAGAGACGCGGGCAAAGACAGCTGTTTCTCTAATTCGGTTAATGAAGTCCGATGAATCATGCATTTCGTCAATTTCTTTACCAGTCATGGTGTTTTCCCAATTGTTAATCCCGATTTCTTTTGCAATCACTGACGCTGTTCGAGGGTGGTCACCGGTAATCATTTTCACAGTAATACCAGCCTCTTGCGTTTGTTTGATTGATTCGGCAACATCTTCTCTTGGTGGATCCATAATCCCGAACAAGCCATCAATCGTTAATATCTTACGATTATTATCAAACCAACCTTCGATGTCTTCTGTAATCTCATTGGCTTCATTCTCGTCTTCAACCGTATAGCTGGCTAGGCCGATGACACGGTTCCCTTCTTCAGTTAAAAGCTCGTTCCTCTCTGACCAAAATTCACTTTCTTCATCATCAATGTCTGTATATTCAGCTACTACATCTAGAGCACCCTTCATAATAAAACGGTAGATATTATCGGGCAGTTTATGGAAAGTAGCCATATATTTCTTCTCAGAATCGAAAGGAATTTCAGCTAGTTGCTCAAATTCAGTCTCTTTTAAAAATTCTGGTGACATACCAATTTTGTGTCCTAAGACAGTTAAAGCCCCATCCGTTGGGTCTCCTTCAATAGTATACTCGCCGTCATTTTCCGCTTCTTCATTTTCATCCGCCTCGTCTAGTTTAACTAATTTTGCATCACTGGATAAAAAACCATTAGTAATCAGCTTCAGTAAATCTTGATCGTTGTCATTTAAAGCGTCTGTGTCATGAATATTCTTAGCTTCTACGTCAACAACTTCACCGTTGTATTTCACAGTACCTTTAGGTTCATAACCGTTCCCAGTAACCTCATATTTTTCATCATTTTTAATAATTAGATGTTCAACCATCATTTGGTTTTCCGTCAGGGTTCCGGTCTTGTCACTAGCAATAATCGACGTTGACCCTAGCGTTTCAACCGCGGATAGGTTTTTGACGAGCGCTTCATGTTCAGCCATCGTCGACATCCCGTTCGATAAGGTAATCGTTTCAACCGCTGGCATAGCTTCTGGAATCGCCGCTACTGCTAGAATAACTGCCACATGTAGCATTTCTGCCGTATCTTGACCGTTAAGAATACCAATTAATAAAACTAATCCTGCTGCAACAAAGGCAACAATAATTAAAGCTTTACCTAATTTGTCTATTTCTTTATCTAGTGGACTTTCTCGGTCTTGATCTTCATCTAACATCTCAGAAATTTGACCTACTTCAGTATTCATACCGATACCCGTCACAACGGCTTCGGCTTTACCGCGGGTTACTGCTGTACCGGAAAAGACCATATTTAATTGGTCACCGAGTGCTTCATCTTCTTCAAATGTTGCGTCAGCATCTTTATCGACCGCTTCAGACTCTCCGGTTAAGGCTGCTTCCATGACCGCAAAGTTATTGGCACTAATTAACCGTCCATCAGCCGCAATCGCATCCCCTTCCCCTAAGATTAGAATATCTCCGGGCACAAGTTCGGTCGAATCAATTTCAATCTCTTCACCGTTACGGCGTACTTTTGCTTTTGTATCCACCATTGATTGGAGGGCTTCAACCGATTTTTGCGCTCCGACCTCAACAAAATACCCTGTAAAGACAGATATAAAAACAGCTAATAAAATTGCTAGCGCTTCAACCCAATCGCCCATTATGACTGAGATAACAGCCGCAACACCTAGTAAGTAAACGATAATATTATTAAGATTCTCTAGAAAAATCTCCCATTTAGACTTTGTTTCTGATTCTTCTAATTTATTCTCACCGTGTTCTTCCCGATTTTCTTCGACTTGAGACTCATTCAAACCCTCTTCAACAGAAGTGTCGAATTCCTCAAGCACTTCCTCTAGTTTCCTCTTATATATTTCACTCATAGTAAACTCCTCTTGTTTATAAGATTCTTAAAATAGCATCCTTACTTTTTCATATTCTTAATATAACATTTAATTTAAAGAAATTAAATTTATTTGCCTTGCGAAAATATATTAAATAAGCTTGATATTACACTATTTTAAATAAATATTTCGATATAATTACACTTAAATTAAGTTGACAATAAGCTCATATTTTATACAAAAAAAGAACTGCCTCTTTAGACAATTCTCTAATAAATTTGCTTACCATTCTTCATGAAAGTTCTCGACGGCTTCTTTGTAGCGTTTGATGATTCGGTCTTTTTGCTTTAATAGCACTTTCAACCCACCTAGGAGTTCTTGGGATGTTTCGACCATATCCAAGTCTTCTTGTTGTTGCATGATTGCTTCATCAACGAGTTCATGAGGCACTTCGGCTTTTATTTCATTGAACACAGAAATAATCTGGTGCTTTAGACGTTCTTTCCGTTCAGGTTCCGCTGCTTTTATTTGCGGCACATGTTCTTTAACAAAACGGAAATCTAGTCTCCGAGTCATCTTCCCGTCTAAGACTCGGACATATTCTTTTTGAAAAGGGGTGATCCCAGGCGTTTGTCCGTGAATTTGGTACCAACCGTCATACATCGCCCAAACGCCGGGCTCAATTTCGGGTTGGAATTCTCGGCTAAGGATAAAGGTCGGATCGTCGCCCGTAATTTCTGCTACCCACCGTTTTTCATCGGCGGCTGAAGGTTGTAATTGTAAATATTGTGGTTTCAGTGTCGACATTCCTTTCCTACTCAACTTACTTATGTGCGAATTTGCCAATTGAATGTGGCTTTGAGTGGGTCTCTTTGTGTCACTTTCATACTAACCATTGACCCTTTTCGCATCCGGCGGGACTCACCAGTGAATTCATATACCCACTCACTTAAAGTCGGTTCATGTCCAAAGACGAGTAACGTCGCATCATCTTGAACGGTTTTTAATGCTTCTAAAAACTTTTCTATCTCTCCAGTATAGATAAATTCATGAATCCTTGGTTCCTCAAGCTTTAATTTGTCGGCGGCGAGTGCGGCAGTTTCTTGTGCTCGGTTAGCCGGACTTGACCAGCTTACAAAGTTCCGTTCTTTCAGTGGCCCGAGTTTTTCTTCGAGTTCGGGTAGTAGTTTTGCGTATTTTTCCTTCCCTTTATCAGTCAGGTGGCGGTCGATGTCAACGAGTCCTTCCCTGCGCTCTTCAGCTTTCGCGTGGCGAATGAATATCAGTTCCATGATTCTCTCTCCTTTTAACTATGCTTAAAAATTATCTCGCGCTATTCTTAATTCAATAAAAGTTTCTAAGTTTTCAGCTTGTAGGAACAAGTTAATATCTTTTTCTATTCCAATTGTCGAAGGTAAAGTCGGTTGATCTTTTGCTCTTTGTGCTTGTACTTCTTCTAAAGCTTTTGCAAATGACGGATCTGTTGGATCTGTCTCGTGAGCAAAACGTAAATTCGTTTCTGTATATTCGTGCGCTGCATAGACTTTGACCTCATTTGGTAAAGCTTTAAAGGTTTGAAGTGCATCATACTGAGCTTGATAATCCCCGGTGAATACACGTCCGCAACCGCCTGAGAACAATGCGTCCCCACAGAATAAGTCATCTCCCATTAAGTAACTGATATGCTCTTCGGTATGACCACCGCTTTTAAACACTTTAAAGGTTTTGTTCAATAATTCAAACTCATCGCCATCTTTGACAGTAACTTGGTTGAGGCTGGCAGTTTCTTTCGGTCCATAAACAGGTGTCTCTGGGTATTTTGCTAAGACATCTTTAACCCCACCAATATGGTCATCGTGTTTATGCGTTAAGATAATCGCAGCTAAGTCCAATGCTTCTTTGTCAAAATAATCTAAAACACCCGCTGACTCACCAGGATCGACAATAATTCCATCAGTTCCATTATCTATGACCCAAATATAGTTGTCAGAAAAGGCTTTTACTGGATTAATATTCATATCACTCACTCCTCTTTGCTTATATTTATCTTTATTCTAATCTTAGCAAAGTTTACAGAAATTTTCTTGTGATACTACTTGTGGGAGTTGGGAAAATGCAGACTTAAGACAAATGGCGGGGGGTTTGGCTTGAGTTAGATGAACTCGAGACAAACGGGATTGTCATTTGGCTTGAGTTGAGTGAACTTGAGACAAACGAGATTGTCATTTGGCTTAAGTTAGACGAACTTGAGACAAACGGGATTGTCATTTGGCTTGAGTTGGAAGAACTCGAGACAAACGGAGTTGTCATTTGGCTTGAGTTGACTGAAATTGAGGCAAACGGAGTTATCATTTGGCTTGAGTTGGAAGAACTCGAGACAAACGGAGTTATCATTTGGCTTGAGTTGAGTGAACTCGAGACAAACGGAGTTGTCATTCGTCTTGAGTTAGACGAACTCGAGACAAACGGGATTGTCATTTGGCTTGAGTTAGACGAACTCGAGACAAACGGAGTTGTCATTCGTCTTGAGTTAGACGAACTCGAGACAAACGGGATTGTCATTTGGCTTGAGTTGAGCGATTTCTTGCCACACGCATTCGCGATTGTACTCTAGCCTCCAACCAAATCCATTCCAATACAAAAAGGAAGGGCTTTATGCCCTTCCCCTAAAAATTTAGCAATGTCATTCCGTTTTGTACTATATGTCTGAATAAACGAGTGTGTTGCGTGTCGTTTTTCTGTGTGTTAATTTATACTTTTCTTGCATCGGAACCACATTACTTTCTGCGTATTGGTCACTACCTGTTGAAATGCAAATTTCTTCACACTTGCACATCTAAACTTAAATATACACCACTGTCATTTATATACATCTACTAGCCTTCGCTATTTCTTTACACAGTTACCTCTAGCATTATGGTAAACAACAGATAGTCCTGATACGCTGAGTAGCACTTTCACTGCTACTCCGAACCTTTAAGACGGTTCTGTCGTAAAGAGTGAAACGCCAATCTTTACTTACAGTTGCATCTCTCTCTTTACTAACTACATAATGCCATGTAAGCGTTTACTTGTCAAGCCTTTTATTCATCTTTTTTCACTTTTTCTTTATAAATTATTGATTCAATCTCTTCGTCCAAAAGAACCTGACGAATCAGGTTAAATGCACTCCAAACAGAGTATTCACGGTTCTGATTACGCTTGTATCCAAAGTGGAATTTCTTCGCAAAAGTAGACTTCTCTTTAACCGCCACACCAATCCAGACAGTTCCCGGTATCTCACCCTCTAGTGAACTTGGCCCTGCCGCTCCCGTTAAGGACACAGCGAGATCTGCCCCAAACGCTTCAAGTGCCTTTTCAGCCATCTCAAATGCACACTCTGCACTCACTACGCCATGCGTTTCAATGACTTCCTCAGCTACACCTAGAACTTCTTTTTTAATGGATTCATCATACGTAACCATCCCTCCATCAAAAAATAGGCCGGCTTCAAATAAACTCGACAATTCACTTAAAAATGCGCCCCCTGTTAAACTCTCAGCCCCTGTTATTTTAAGCTTCTTCTCTTTTAGTAGCTTTCTTACAATATTAGGTAAATTTTGATCACCGTAGCCAATAATATAAGGAGCAACACTTTTTTCAATCTCACTTTCAGCTTTAGCAATGAGTTGATGAACCTCATCGGCGTCAAAACCTCTCGCAGTAATCTGAACTTCAATCTCTAAACCCGCTGGAAAAATCTCAATAAACGTCGTGTCGTCAGATACCAAAATATCACCGAGATTTCTCTGCGCTTGAGCCATTGTTAAACCAAACAGTCGGAAAAGCTTTGTAGAGACGACTTGTCCATTCAAAAGATGCTCAATAATAAGTGGCCAAGCTTTCTCAGTAAACATGGGTTTTAATTCATCAGTTAGTCCTGGTAGTAAGATATACGTATGGGTATCAGACTGATAAAACATTCCCAAAGCGAGACCTGTGACATTCACTAACGGAATCGAATCAAGTAAAGTTAGCGCTTGAAGTTGGTTATTTTTTGGCATGATTAAGTCTGAATTTTTATGGTAAGTAATAATTCGGTTTTGTGTGTCATCATCTAAGACCAGTGGTTTATCGAGATGCTCTGATAGTGTTGTTTTGACGATATCGTCATCATCAGGACCTAAGCCACCTGTAAACACGAGTACATCTGCTTGTTGCTCTGCTTTCTCAATGGTTTCCAATAGCTTTTCTTTAGAATTATCGATCATAACTGCTTGAGTCACATTAATACCTACAGAAGTCAACTCGCGAGCAAAAAAAGCTGCATTTTTATTCTCAACTAAGCCTTTTAACAAACTTGAACCGACTGATATAATCTCTGCTTTCATTCAATCAACCTCCCAGATTTTTTTACTTTTATTATCTTTCAGTTTATCACAACTGTTTAGTGGATAGAAAAACTGTATGACTGTATTTCGCGATAATGGTCGCTTAAGTAAATGGGTATCATTTGCAGATAAAGCGTATACATAGTAAGCTTATTGTACAATAATAATAAAGATAATAGAAAAATAAGGAGGGAAAATTATGGTACAAGCAAAAGAGAAATTAATCGAAAAAGTAATGGCATGCCAAAAAGCCTGCGAGCACTGTTTTGATAGATGCTTACAAGAAGAAGACGTAAAAATGATGGCGGAATGTATTCGGACAGACCGAGATTGTGCTGATATATGTGGTATGGTTGTATCTTTCTCACATCGTCAAAGTCCCTTGTTAGATGAATTGATTGCGTTGTGTATTAAAGCTTGTGATACTTGTGCAAGTGAATGTGAACAACATGATCACGATCACTGTAAAGAATGCGCTAAAGCGTGTCGTGAATGCGAAGCAGCATGTAAAGAATATTTAGCAGTATAATTTATTAGAAGACGAGTATAAGTTCCTAAGGGAGGCTTATACTCATTTTTTGTCTCAACTTTAAAAACAGAATCGTTTCATTTTGTCTTATCTATATTGCTCCGTTATACTTACGGTACAAACATCTAAGGAGACTATCGCCATGAAAAAACTCAATTACAAACACATAAATAATCAACAACTCATCGATATCCGTGGACAACTGGACTATCAAGCTGGACATGGTCCAAAGACGCTGAATCTTAATCCAAGTAATTTCAAAAAGTACGCCTCATCATTTATCGCATCGGATCAAGCTATCATTTTTATTATTAATGAAGAATCAAAAGATTTCATTGATGAGCTTGAATTATTGAGCCAAGAAGTCGGATTTATTGATGTTCAAGGATATATTTTAGCACACGATATTCCGATAGAAAGCAGACAACAAATCAAATCCATCAACGTACATGATTTTCTTGCAGTTGAAGATGACTATATTTTACTTGATTTCAGACATCCTGATGAGATTACACGTCCTGCCCCTGAAGAGAATTTAATTAATATTCCACTTGAAGACTTACCTTCCACTTACCAAAAGTTAGATAAAGACCAGATGATTTATACACTATGTGGCTCAGGTAATCGCGCAACTTCAGCAGCTTCTTTTCTAGCTAATAAAGGCTATAAACCTGTCGTCATTGAAGGTGGGATGAAAGCCGTTCAAGAGGCAGTTTATTAACTTTTTGCAATGTTAGTAAAGTCGGTGTATCCAAAGTTAGTATTTATAGATATAATAGATTACATAACAATACACTTTATTAACAAATAAAAAAAGGAGAAAGCGATGTTAACACCCATCATTTTACTTATTGTCTTTACTCTGTTAAATGGTTTTTTCTCTGGTTCAGAGATGGCATTTATAACTGCAAATAAAGACAAATTAGAGAAAGAAGCCGAATCTGGGAGCAAAAAGGCTCAACTCGCATTAAAGCTATATTATAATCAAGATCGCGTTTTAGCGGTTGTCCAAGTGGCGATTACTTTAATCGGAACGTTAAACTCATCTTTTGCAACGAGTGGGTTATCACAATTCATTTCACCTTATCTAGGTGCACAAGGTGCGGCGATCGTTATTTCGCTCATCGTAACTGTATTAACTTTAATTTTCGGGGAATTATTACCTAAATCAATTGGGCAAGCCATTCCTGAAAAATATTCAAAGGCATCGGCACGTATTTTAAATCTGATTTACACGATTTTTAAACCGGTTGTTTGGTTTTTAACTGTCACGTTAAACTTCTTTCAATCGCTTCTTCCGATTGACTTTTCCAATGAAGATGAGAAATTAACTTTCTCAAATATCCGTGAAATTGTGATTCGAGGTGGTAAAGAAGGAGCGCTTGAATCGGATGAAGTTGGCATGATGCAAGGTGTTCTGAAACTGAACCGGAAAAATGTTCGTGAGGTGATGGTGCCTCGTAATCAAGCATTGATGATTGATATTAATAAAGAACGCGAAGTGAATCACGAAATCATCGTCAATTCGACATTTTCAAGACTGCCTGTTTATCAAGATGACAAAGATAATATTTTAGGTGTAGTTTTAGTGAAGGACTACTTGCGTGCGAGTGTCCTGGTCGGCGATTACACCCAAGTCGATTTAAAAGATTTAGCTCATGATCCTTTAAATGTTCCTGAAACTTTACTATTAGATGATTTATTCTCGCAAATTCAACAAACGAGCAATCATATTGCGGTTGTAAAAGACGAATACGGTCAAACCGTTGGGCTCGTTACTTTAGAAGATATTATCGAGGAAATTGTTGGAGAGATTTATGATGAATATGATACGGTCGAAGAAGATGCTCTAGTGCAAAAACTAGACGAATCATCATGGCTAGTCAACGGTATTATGAATATCAATGACTTCAATGAATACTTTGGTACCATTGTGACAAGCAACGAAGTGGACACAATTGGTGGCTACTTCACATATAAATCCGAAATTATTCCAAGCGAAGATAAGATTGGCACATGCCTTGAAATTGAAATGCTGATGCTTGAATTAATGCAAGTCAATGAAGCAACTGCAACTCAATTAAAAGTTACTCGCATTGCTGAATAGCATAAACAAAGGCTCAAGAATGGTGATGAATTTATCACGGTTCTTGAGCCTTTTTAAATTATTTTGTTGTTGTCGCTAAGTCCCAATAAGTGACTTTTCCGGTTCCATTTCCAGTTATTTGTATCTTATCTTGGTTCGCATCGGGATAGACGCGTGAAGTAAAGACGGCTTCACCATCATTGACAAAGATTTCTAATGAGGACGTATCAGAGAAAATGTGTAATTGCGATAGTGATTCAAGTGGAAGCGTGCGCTTACGACGACCGTAGCCACTTTCTCCATGTCTTAATGTTAGTTCTCCGTCTTGATAAGTTACCGAAGTATCTTGTCGCAGTTGTAGTTCAAAATCTTTCGGTCGTTCATCAAAATCAATCAATAGTTCGTAGACTTCACCTCTTAGTGTGTCAGCAGACAATTCAGTCAGAGAATACGACTGTTCTTGGCCACGCAGAGTCTGATATTCCACTAAGGGGCGTTGTTTTAACATGCCGTCTTCAAAGTTTAACTCACGCGGTAAAGCCATCGCATGTTGCCACCCTCTCGCAATCGTTGGGTTATTGTATTCCGGCTGAGTATCGCCAATGCCCATCCAAACCCACATAATGCGGCGACCTTGGTCGTCTTCAAACGTTTGAGGTGCATAGAAATCAAATCCATGGTCCAACTCTCTAAAATCTTCTTCCACTTGGAACTTTAACTCATCCCAGTTCACTTGCCCGGTTAAGTAAGTGGCCGCATGTGGGTTATGATAGTTGTATGTTGTTGGCAGGATTCCTTGTGGTGAAAAAACTAAGATATCTTTACCTGACACATTAAAGTAATCCGGACATTCCCACATGTACCCTTGCTCTTCATCCCCTTCTAGAAATATACCTTCATATTCCCAATCATATAAATTAGGTGAGCTATAAATCAAGATGCTTCCCACATTAGTACGGCGTCTCGCACCTAAAATCAAGTAATATTTTCCATTTAATTCAAATACTTTTGGATCGCGAATATGATCCGTAAAACCTTCTGGGTATGCTGAGTGCGGAATGATCACTTCTCTTGATTCAATTGTAAAACCATCGGGTGAAACTACATGGACAGTATTTTGTTCGCGTCCACTAAATGTATAATCATGGTCACCCTCATTTTTAACGTTACCTGTATAGAAGAAATGAATCTTATCGTCTAATACAATGGCACTGCCTGAATATACACCATCTTGGTCAAACGCTTGATCAGGTGACATAAAGATCTCTTCATCTTTAAATTGCACCATATCTGTCGACGTCTTGTGTCCCCAATGAGTTGCGCCACCTTTAGGGTCTTCCGGAACATATTGATGGTATAAATGATAGACGCCGTCAAATTGCACCGCCCCGTTTGGGTCATTCAACCAGCCTGTTTCAGGCATTTGGTGATAACTAAGTCGCCATGGATCTGCCTCTACACTTGCCTTTAATTTTGCTTGAGCTGCTTGAATTTGTTTCCAGTTAATATATGCTTTTTTACTCATCAATTCGTCTCCTTTACATCACTTTTAAACTTCTTCACGAATGGCTTTTCCTTGTAAACGAACTAAGATGAAGCCAACTATGAAAGCTACTAAGCTCACGATAATGTATTGTGCTAAAGCTGTTAAGCTACTTGTATAAAGTAGCAATCCAGGAATAAAAGTAATTCCCATACCTGTTGCTGCTAAGTCGAAGAGGTAAATTAAAAATCCTCCAACCGCACCCGCAACAATCCCTGAACCAAATATACGAAGTGATCTCATGTTAACACCGAATAATAGGGGTTCTGTAATTCCAAATAAAGTAGGCACCGCTGAACTGATCATGTTTGTACGTTTCACTTGGTCCTTCATTAAAAAGGCTGTTCCAATTGCAGCACCAAATTGTCCTGCCATACTCACTGTAGTTAAAGGCTGAATCACATTCAATCCCGTATCACTCAACAACGTTATTTCGATTAAACCAATTGAATGGTGTAAACCAGTAATAACAATTAATTGTTGAAGTGCTCCAAAGACTATGTAGCCAATACCTAACGGCGCATTGATTAAAGTGACGATACCATCAATGACAAAGCTTTCAATTACTTGAATGATTGGACCTAACACGAATAATATAACACCAATTGTAATCGTAATCGTTAAGAACGGCGTCACAATCAGATCCATCACTTTAGGCACCCATGTACGTAACCATTTGTCTAATTTACTAATCATCCAACCCGCAAGAATCGCTGGGAAAATCGAACCTTGATAGCCATAAATATCAATCCCGAAAATATTCATCGGAATCGCACTGCCGCCTCGAACGTCATAGGCATTCGGTAATTGTGGTGCTACCATCATCAACCCAACAACAATACCTAACAACGGATTCCCACCAAATTTACGCGTTGCACTGTAGGCAATTAACACTGGTAAGAATGCAAAAGCCGTATCTGTTAGCATCGCAAAGAGTCCTGCAACATCTTCAGTCATCTCTAGACCAAGTTCAACTAATAAACCACGCAGACCCATTAATAGCCCTGTCGTTACTAGCGCTGGAATTAAAGGCACTAAAATATCTGCTAAAATTCGAACAACTTTTTGAACAGGATTTAAGTTTGCATAAATATCATCTTTCATCGACCCATCATCATCTGAACTTGATTTTCCTAAATATTCATCTAATTCTTTAGTGACTTCATTGACTTTTCCTGTACCAAAAATAAACTGATGTTGCCCTGTTGAGAAGAAATAACCTTTACTCTCTTCAATATTTTCTGCTTTCTCTTTATCTAACTTACTATCGTCTTTAAGCACAACACGCAAGCGCGTAGCACAGTGCTCATAGTTTTTTATATTCTCTTTACCACCAATGACATCCAACAACTGTTCAATTGATTTATCATATTTCCCCATGTTTATCCCTCCAGATAATTACAAAACTTGGAAACGGAACCGGTTCCATTGAATAGTAAAGCAAACGCTTGCAAATTGCAAGCATTTTTTGTTATTTTATTTTTTTAGTGGATTGTTTTACATTTAATTGATTGGGCATCGTCTCCAGTAAGCTAACTGGATCCTCTTTCATCATTTGTTCGATCCGATTCAACGCTTTAATCCCTAAGCCATAAAATGGGTAATCGATGGTCGTAATACTTGGAAATGTATAATCAGATTCGCTATATCCCCCAAAACCGGATAAAGAAAAATCATCTGGAACAGATAGATTTAATTCGTTGGCTGCATTCAATATTCCGATCGCTATATGATCCGTTGCAGCCGCGATATAAGTTGCCTCAGTCGTTGGTAAATAGTCTAAAGCTTGTTGATAAGCTTCTTTTCTTGAGAAACTCGTCTCATGGAATGCTGCTTCAAAACCTGCTTCTTTTACTGTATCCATAAACCCATTTCGTCTCAAAACCCCCACCGCATTGTCCTCTTCTGTGACGCCGACGTATAATATTTTTGTATGCCCTAATTCCAAGGCATGTTCAGCAATCAATCTGCCAGCTTCATAATCTTGATGGACAAGACT
Source organism: Ruoffia sp. FAM 26255 (assembly GCF_045528525.1). Classification (NCBI taxonomy): domain Bacteria; kingdom Bacillati; phylum Bacillota; class Bacilli; order Lactobacillales; family Aerococcaceae; genus Ruoffia; species Ruoffia sp. FAM 26255. The sequence goes on from NZ_JBGQQX010000004.1 coordinate 20,229, forward strand.
TGGAACACCCTCAATTTTTTGGCCTAAAATGAGGGTGGGAATGCTTAATTGAGTTACTTGTTTCTTTAAGTCCTCATCCATCTTACTCGCGATGAGAATGATGCCGCCGACTTTTTGTCTTTTTAATAAAGAGATATTCTCTTTCTCACGTTCAATACTCAAGTTGGAATTGGTTAACATTAACTGGTAGCCTTTTTCATGCGCAACGTCATCGATCCCTTTTAACACTTGATTTGTCGATGGGGAATCGAATCTTGGCAGAACCACACCAATCATATTTGAGTGCTGGGCTTTTAAACTTTGGGCAAATTGATTCGGCACATAACCTGTTTCTTCGATGATGGCTTGGATTTTTTCACGTGTCTTATCACTCACAGATCCATTATTTAAATACCGGGATACCGTGCTTTTTGCCACACCCGCACGCTTCGCAATGTCATTTAATGTCGTCAATTCCTTCACCTCTTTATCTATTTAACATTATATTACCATATCGGACCAATGAACTCATTGTCCAAATTCAAATCCTAAGATTCCTTTAAAATAATTCGCCACAGTTCGGTTATAACTATCAAATTAGGTGAAATTTTAGTATATTAGAGATACTTAATTAATCATTGGAGGTCATTACTATCAAATTCGAACATAAAATGCGTGGAAATGTGTCATTTGGTGTTAACCCAATTGGGTGTAAACAAGAAGTGAATAATCAAATTGACTTTGTTAAAGAACAAGGTGCTTATGAAGGCCCTAAAAAAGTCTTAATCATTGGTGCGTCTTCAAGTTACGGCTTAGCGACACGTATTAGTCTCGCTTTCGGTGCGAATGCGGATACGATTGGTGTATCATTTGAAAAAGGTCCTAAATCAGAAAAAAACTTAGGGACAGCAGGTTGGTATAACAATATCTACTTTAAACAAGCGGCAGAAGCCGAAGGCTTAATCGCGAAAAACTTCGTCCAAGATGCTTTCAGTCACGAAACGAAGCAAGATGTTATTAAATACATCAAAGAAGAATTTGGTGGTAAAGTTGATCTGGTTGTATACAGTCTTGCGTCAAGTGTCCGCACAGATCCTGATACCGGCGAACGCTTTAATTCAGTGATTAAATCGATTGACCAAACAGTTGTCGGACCGAATGTAAATATTCAAAAACAAGAGTTCTTTGAGCACGTCTTAGAACCTGCGACAGAAGAAGAGATTGCCGATACAGTCAAAGTGATGGGGGGCGAAGATTGGCAATTATGGATGGAAGCTTTAAAAGAAGCAGGTGTCCTAGAAGAAGATGTTTTAACAGTAAATTACTCATACTTAGGTTCTGATCTAAACCGTCCTTACTATGGTGACGGAACGTTAGGTCAAGCGAAAGCAGACTGTGAAGTCAAAGCAGATAATATTAATGAATTATTAACTGATATTAATGGAAAAGCGACGATTGTGGTTGCGACGGCTGTAACAACCAAAGCCAGTTCAGTGATACCATTCTTCCCAGTGTATTGCATGGGGCTTTATCGCATCATGGCTGATAACGGAACGCATGAAACGCCAATTATGCACCAAGACCGTATTTACCGTGATATGTTATATGGTAATAATGCAGAGTATGATGACAAAGGACGCCTACGTCCAGATAGTTGGGAGTTAGATCCAGAAGTTCAAAAAGAAGCTGAAACATTAATTCACACGATTAATGAAGATAATTTCACTTCGGACAAAACTGGTTATAGTATCTTTATGAAAGAATATTTAAACTTAGCTGGCTTTGACGTTGACGGTTATAACGAAGCCGAAGGCGAAGAAACAACTCTAGATGATTTACTTGCTTTAGAATTCTAAAAATTCAAACAAAAAACAGTTCGCCTGTCCAACGCGAACTGTTTTTTGCTGTCTGAGGCCTTTCATTTGGCTTTTATTCACTATATACTTAAGATTAATTAAAGGATGATATTAATTCATTATAATATTATATTTAAGAAAGGATGAGGAGAATGAAAGCTGCCATTATTGTGGATAGTACTGCAGGCTTAACTGAAGAAACAGCGACGCTCTCGAATATTTACCAAATATATCTTAGTACCATATTTGTAGATGGGACTGTGTATATTGACTCGCCCGATGAGTCTTTAACGAAAGATTTTTACGATAGAATGGACACTGAGAAAAACCTGCCCAAAACTTCTCAACCCGATACGAAACAAATTTATGATTTATTTGAGCAACTCGTTCAAGATGGTTATGACACGGTCTTTGGTGTTTTACTCTCTGAGAAAATAAGTGGAACCTTTCAATCAATTCAAACGACTTCCAGAGAATTCAGCGATCAATTAGACATTCATTTAATTGACGCACAGTTGACTTCTTTTGTGATGGAGGCGATGGTACTTAATTTAGTTGAACTCATTCAACGTCAATTTGAACCAAATGACATTGTTACTCGTATCAAGCATTTGCTTGAACAATCAGCCTTTTACTTCACTCCAGCAAAACTGGATAACTTAGTGAAAGGTGGTCGCGTTAGCTCATTAAGTGGGTTTCTTGGCAATGCCCTCAATATTAAGCCCATCATTACAATGGGTGCAGAACACGATGGGCAAGTATATGTTCCGGAAAAAATCCGGACGAAGAAAAAGGCTCATGACCGCTTGTTTGAGATTGCGGATACACACATTCAACAATATCCAAAACACGCATATGTCGCGGTTGGCCATACTGGGGCTGAAGAAGATGCCCAAGTCATGCGCGACCGCATTCAATCCGCTTACCCTGATTTACCCATTCGAATTGGCTTTATTACGCCCGTTCTAGGAACTCATGGCGGGAGTGGTGCCATTTCAATCAACGTGGCCCCATTATTAAATCCTTCCGCATACTCCAATTAAATACGCGCATTTGCTAGCCATTCAGCAATCAATTTGACCGTCAGGTCAGGTTGATCTGCATAGAGATTGTGGCTAGCTTTTTGTATAACTTTATAATCGACATAAGAGTTTTGTCTCTCTTCCAGTCTTTGCATTTTAATCGGTAACTCCTCTTCGGAATCACTTAATAGCAATAAGGTCGGAGTTTTGTAATCCGGTCGGATAATCGTTAATTTCATCGCATCATTTAATTTCATTAGTTCCAACAAGCCTTCTTCAGATAACTCGTCGCCACCTATTTGACTTAGTACTTCTTTAGTTTCTTCCATAGATTCAGCCAGCGTTTTACCAACATCTTCATTCGTCAAGATTCCCCCATCCAACATAATCACTCGTTCAATTTGTGTTAGGCGGGTAGATAAGTAAGCAGCGATTTCGGCCCCGATAGAATGCCCCATCAAGATGATCTCTTCATCTGGAAAATACCCTTCAAAATAAGCTAGCAACTCTTCAAAATCATCAATCGTGACATCTTTCGCACCGAACTGTCCCGGTAAATCTAGATAAGTAAATTCATAGCCTTTTTCTTCCAATGACTCTCGTAACTCCAATGAATCTTCTCGACCGCCTCCGAAACCATTTATAAAAAATATTTTCTGGCTCATCTTTATGACCTCTTTTCTATAATGACTCTTCACCAGGTAGGTTGCGTTAGTATAACACATCGCCTTTAAAAAACATCCTTAAAGACTTTTACTTAATTTAACACTGAGCGAATGGCTTGAGTCCATTGTTCCATGCGTTCTTTTTCACGGCCGTTATTCAAACCACTTGTAGATAAGGCGCTGACAACGTCATAGGATTGAAAGACTGGTTGCTTAATAATTTCTTTATAGGCTGTTTTCCCATTCGCAATAATGAGTTTGATTGGTATACCCTTTAACACGATTTCAAAATCATTTAAGGTCGGATTCTTTATCTTATGATCTAAACTTCCCTCTCTTTTCGCCGTCGCATACACATCCCAAAGACCGATGCCGTGGGCTTGTAAGGTATCTAAGCGTTCTTGGTAATCAACTGGGTCTGGAACTTCTAAGGCGTTAAATACTACCCGCCAAAAGGCATTCCCGGGGTTACCGTAGTATTGCTGCTTTCGTAAAGACGGCACACCCGGGTGGCTACCCAAAATGAGGATGCGTGTTCCTTGATTGACGACTGGTTCAAAACTATGTGTCTCTTCCATATCTCATTCTCCTATTCAACATTTTTAATGCAAAAAGCTCCTTCTAAAGAAGCCAAAGCTTGTACTTCAGAAAGAGCAACTAATTACTTTTTAACTTAGTCTTTGATTGGTTTGTATTCGACTTCTAAACCTTTCTTCACAGCTGGACGCTCTGCAATGCGGCGAGCCCATTCTAATACCTTTGGATATGATTGGATGTCTAAGAATTCTGCTGAACCTTCGTATAAATCCCCTAGAGCAAGACGGCCATACCACGACCAGTTTACGATATCTGCAATGGTATATTCGTCTCCTGCAATATATGGTCGTTTCCCTAAAGTCTTATTTAATAAGTCTAATTGGCGCTTTGTTTCCATTGTGAAGCGATCAATCGGGTATTTTATTGGTTCTGGTGCATAGGCAAAGAAGTGTCCAAATCCTCCACCAACATAAGGTCCTGCACCAATTTGCCAGAATAGCCAGTTCATCGTCTCAGTGCGCCCATGAATATCTGTTGGAATTAATTTATTAAATTTCTCTGCTAAGTAAAGTAAAATCGAACCTGATTCAAAGATTTCTAATCGTGGCTCTTGGCTTTGATCAACCAGTGCCGGAATCTTAGAGTTTGGATTGATTTCGACGAAATCTGAACCAAATTGGTCACCGTCGCCGATATTTATTAGATATACATCATAATCAACATCCACACCTAATTCTTTTAACTCTTCAAACATAATGGTTGCTTTAATTCCATTTGGTGTTCCTAGTGAATAGAGTTGGAATGGCGCTTCTCCTACAGGCAATGTTTGTTCGAAACGACTCCCTGCAGTTGGGCGATTACCCCCTAAATTCGAATTTTCGTCTTCCCATTTCCACACTTTTGGTAATTCATATGACGTCATCGTAACACTCCTTATATAGTTTATTCGTAGCTTCATCATACTACTTTTACTGAGCTTTTCCCAAGTATTCGCTTAGAAACTATTCCCGCTAATTTTATAGGTAATTTCACTAAGGTCTCTACCTAACTGTGCTATAATAGTCTTAAGCAATAATAATAAGGAGAGATTACAATTTATATATTAATCATTTCACTTGTGCTTATCATGGCCTTGATTGCTATGCGCATTTCAAGTGATTTAAAGATACCACAATTACTTCTGTTCATGCTCTTAGGTGTTTCCTTTAATTTTTTTGGCGCAGATTTTACGAATTATAATTTTTCCAATCAAATATCTTCCATAGCTCTGATGTTCATTATTTTCTATGGAGGATTTGGTACAAAATGGAAGATGTCAAAGCCAGTTGCAAAAGAAGCTATTACTTTAAGTTTCCTCGGAACGGTTCTAACCGCATTGATCACCGGACTCTTCGTTTATTTAGTCTTTGATTTTTCTTTACTTGAGGCTATGTTACTCGGTTCCATTATTGGTTCGACCGATTATGCCAGTGTATCGGACGTTCTCGTCTCTCGACGCTTAAAATTAAGATACAATACAGACTCATTACTAGAGTTAGAATCAGGATCGAATGACCCGACGGCTTATACGATGGTCGTACTATTCTCGACGCTACTTCAAGGAAAAAACGTCAATGTTCCTGTCTTAATTATCTTACAAGTTGGGATTGGTTTATTACTCGGCTTTGCTTTAGGGTGGGTATTCATCCGTATTCTCGACTACTTAAATACTCGAGAAAATATGGAAGTCATTCTGTTAGCTGCCGCTGCTTTATTCACTTATGAATTTACAAACCAAATTGGTGGTAACGGCTACTTAGCGGTTTATATCTTTGGTATTTATATTGGTAATAAAGAATTCGTTGGTAAGCGTGAAGTTGTCTTCTTTTTTGATAGCTTTACAAACTTAGCTCAAATTGGCCTATTCTTCTTACTTGGTCTTTTATCTGATCCAAGTTCGATTATTGCGATGTTGCCGATTGCCTTAGTGATTATGTTATTTATGACATTTATTTCGCGTCCTGCCTCGGTTTATGGTTTAATGGCGCCCTTTAAGTTGAATAAAAACCAACTGCCTGTTATTGCCTTTGCCGGACTACGAGGAGCTGCGGCAATTGCGTTCGCCATTAGTGTGGTCAATTCTGACACACCATTCTTGAACGACCTCTATCATATTGTCTTTGATATTTGTCTGTTATCATCTCTCATTCAAGGAGGTTATTTACCAACCTTATCTAAGAAAATGGATATGGTTGATCCTGAAGATGCGTCTTTACGTAACTTCAACTCGTTACAAGATAAGAGTGACGTCGGCTTTTTAGCTACTAAGATAAAAGCAGACAGTGACTTAGTGAATACTTATATTCGAGATATCACACTGGCTTTTGATTTTATTATCGCAAAAGTCCTTCGTCACGGCGAAACAATTGTCCCAAACGGCGATGTGCAACTTAAAGTTGGCGATGTGATTGTCTTAGCTGGACGTTCTTACTTCGATGTGGTCGGAACGGACTTACTAGAATTTCGAATCAACAGCCACCACAATTGGGTTAATAAACAGATTAAAAATATTCGCTTAGAACGTGACTCCTTAATCGTCTTAGTCTTAAGAGGCGATAATGAGTTGATTGTTCCAAATGGGGATACAACTATTCTTGATCAGGATACCGTCTTAGTTTTAGAAGCATCTAATGCGAAGTAAATAGTTAAAGAGCGAGGCACATATGCCTCGCTCTTTTTTGTAGACGTTAACTTGAGTCAAACCGATCTTGCATTTAGATCAAGACCCTTTGACGTCATTAAACTACTCCTTCAAGTTTGTTATTCACTTACAATATACCATTCACTCCATCCTAAACTAAACATTATAATTTCAATATTATATTGATAACTTACTTTGTTTTATAATTAATAAATTATCGTCTCAAGTAGATATTATGGAAGTGAGAATGAAGTTAAATATCGCTTTTACAAATCGCGTTTATTTGATTCAATCATAATAAATTCTGGTAAATAATTCGGCGTACACCCTTTCGAAACTTTCTCATCTTTGTACAGGCCTGTATCTTCACCAATTATAACGCAACGTTTACGGTACTGTTCCTCATAAACCCCAATCCAGCCTGCTGTAAAGTTCATAGCCCACTGAACTTCTGGTCGCTCTTGACTAATTTTAGCTTCAATTGCAGTTACCAAGTCTGATGTATTATTTGGTGGTGTTTTCCCAGTCCATCTTAATCGTCCTTGATGATACCAGTAAGTCCGCCTTTGAAGTGCGTATGGACTTATCCTCCCACGACTCCATGAGTGTCGTTAATTTCTTATTCTTTATGAGCTGATTAGCTAACAACCAATCCATTAGATTGTTACTTTCATCATATGTATGAATTTGCATATCATCAACAAGTTCATCTAATACTTCTTCTGAAAGTAGTTTTTTGTCCATAATTAAGATTGATAAAAGCCTTGGTAAAAACTTACCACTCGACCAAAGTTCCATCGCCAGTTCATAATCAACTTTTATTTCTTTTGCAATTTTTCGTAAGTCACCTAATTTTGTATTATCATCAATCTGTCGAAATATTGTTTCCGCTTTTTCAGAGGTCTGTATTACTTTGTTTTGATTCATCGAAATACTCCTTTAATTAAATCCGTGAGCTTTTAAATAATTATAGCTTTCTTCTAAACAATCGAAAGGATCTCCTTGGGATGTTTCTTGTTCAGCAAAAGTATATTGGATCCCTGTTTCTTTAGTTGCCTGCCTCCTTGATGAATAGATTGCATCCAATATACAGAAAAAGAGCACATCTACAGAATAGTAAAACTATTCCATAAATATACTCTCACAATCAACGACCAAATAAAGAAAGCTTTGCTACCTGATCAGTTGACATAGTTTATCGCTCTTTTTTACTTACTCTCCCCAGAATCGGTAAGCAATGGCTTGACCTTGCTTGATTTTATCCCATTGCTGTTCCTGAGATAATTCATTCCCTCCATCACATGACGCGAAGCCACATTGATGAGATAAGTACAGATTATCTTTTGAAACATACTGAGTAGCTTTTTCTAATTGTTCATACACTGCAGCTTCATCATCTAATTTTGCCGACTTACTTGATAAGAATCCTAAGACTACTTCTGTGTCAGGCTTGTTTTTAAAGACGCTTAACGCACTTAAGTCTCCGGCACGCTCATCATCCCACTCTAAGTAGAAACGGTCATAGTTTTGTTTTTCTAAGAATAAATGCGCGATTTTCTCGTAACTTCCACCACCCATATTACGTGAATCATAGTTACCACGGCAATTATGCGTATAGACTTTTAAACCCAGTGAATGAGCATAGGCAATGACATCATTATTCAAATCAATGAATTCTTGGGCTAAGCCTAAGATTGATGAGTGATCAAAGTCAGTACCACTAAAAGGACTATGTGAGTTATCTTCAGCAAATAACTCCCATAAGCAGTCATCAAATTGGATAATCGTTCCACCTGCTTCAGCGAATTCCTTTAAGAAATCTTTGTAAGCTTGACTTAAATCCTTTTTGAATTCTTCTGCCGTCTGATAAACTTTCCCTCCGATTTCCTCTGACAAGCTAAGTTCTCCAAAAATATGTGACGGAGATGGAATACATTGCTTTAACGTTGCACCTTGGGGTGATACTTCTTTTAAGCGATTAAAGTGGTCGATGAATGTATGATTATGACCTTGTAAAGGCGATTCAATTGTGATGCCGATATCCTTACGAGTTTCATAACTGCTCACTTGATCCAGATCACGGAAGAAGTACCCATTATCCGCAATGTAGCGTTTAATACCATTTAAACCCCACACAAAATCAAGGTGCCACATAGATTTTGAATATTCGCCATCAGTCACTTCAGGTAAGCCATGTTCAATTTGTTGGCCAACAACTGCTTCCACGGCTTGATCTTCTTCTCTCTTATAGCCGTCAAAATCATTGTAAAATGGATACGCAATATCATCACGCTGTTCGATTTTCGTCTTATAATCTAATAATGACTCAGGACGTAATAATGATCCTACGGTCAAGAATCGGTTAGTTGAGTTAGCTGTTTTTGTCATTCATAATACCCGTTTTTAATTTGTTTCTAATAGTATAGAATACATGATGAGATATTAGTAATATCTATTTTAGTGTGCTTAGCATAGTATTTAACTATGACCAAATAAAAAAAGGGGTGTTTCAATGAATCTAAAGCAAATAGATTATTTCTTGAAGGTTGTGGAGACGGCTTCAATTACTAAAGCAGCCGATGAATTATATCTTTCCCAACCGTCCTTATCACATGCGATTAAAGAGTTGGAAAAGGAAATGAATATCACGCTGTTCCACCGTAGTTCCAAAGGTGTGACTCTTACGAGTGAAGGCGAAGAATTCCTATTATATGCAAGGCAAATTAGCGAGCAAATTAATTTGATGAACCGCCGTTATAAAGACGATGAAGCACCGCAACAAATTTTTAGCGTGGCAGGGCAGCATTATGCTTTTGTAGTTGATGCATTCGTCCGTCTGCTGAAACAATACGAAGACCATGACTATCAAGCGACATTGAAAGAACTTCGAACCTATGAAGTCATTGAAGACGTAGCTAATTTGAAAAGTGAAATTGGTATTATCTATCGCAGTCATTATAACCGTCAAGTCATCAACGCTGAACTAGAAAAAAAACACATTCATTTCACACCACTTATCTCTGTTAAACCACATGTATTTATTTATAAAGATCATCCCTTAGCCGATTATGAAAAGATAGCTCTCTCTGATTTAGATACTTATCCAAAATTAAGTTACGATCAAGGGTAGCACAATTCCTTTTATTTTTGGGAGGAAGTATTGGCCGACTTTGCTTCACGTAAAACAATTACAGTGAGTGACCGAGCAACTTTGTTTAATCTAGCTATTGGCCTAAATGGCTACACGATTAGCTCAGGTATTATCAATGCTGATTTGAACGGGAGCGATATTATTGCAAGGCCACTCGTCTCTTCCGAAACGATTGAAATCGGCTATATTACTAATAACATGCACACATTAAAACCAATCGCTCACACATTTCTTGAGATCTTGACGGAACGACTAGAAGTGTCTGTTGGGAGTGACTGATAATTTTTACTTTATTCATCGATAGACCATAAAACATAGACACACCTTAATTTACTCCACTTTTTTGTATTTATGTATTTAAATAGCATCATCAACTATAAAATCAATCGCAATGCTGTTAATACAGTTACGATAATAATAAATCGGCGGTACCATACATCATTGATACGCTTAATGAGCCAAATTCCGACTAAAGCACCGACAACAATGAATGGAATTGAAAACACCGTAAACTTGACTGTATCGCTGTTAATCGTACCACAAAGAAAAATATGAAATGGCAATTTAATCAGATTAACTAGAAAAAAGAACCAAGCCACTGTACCAATCATTGATTCCTTCTTAAGCTGTTGAGTTAAAATATACACATTAAAGATGGGACCCGCTGCATTTCCAATCATTGAAGAAAAGCCACTCAAAGTACCGACAGCACCTTTGATAAGGGGATTGTCTGGCAAAACTATTGCTTCTTGTTGATATTCTCGAACGATTAAAAGAATAATACAGAGGATAACAATGATGCCGATAAGGAATTTGAATTGTGCATCATTGATCCAGTTCCCAACAATGGCACCCGCGACTACACCCACGATACTGGCTGGAATTAATTTAAGTACATCCGCTATGTTTCCTTTCTTACCATACTTAAAGATTGCTATAAGATCGCCTACAATCACCATTGGCAACATAATACCTGACGAATTTTTACCCCCAAAAATTAATGCCATCATGGCGACAGCTGGTATTATTGCCCCTTGAATTCCAACCTTTGAGAAACCAACGATGAGCGCACTTGTAGCTAGCATTATTATTTCGAATACATCCAGTTCAAACATTCGCCCCCTCATCCGTGTTAAGCTCATTATAGAATATATAGTAAGCGTCTTCCAAACTTAGTTATTCAGTAGGTTGAATCAAATGCCTATATATTCTTTTCATGTTAGAATGAAAGTAAGAAACTATTGGAGGATGATATTATTATGAACCAAGAACTCGTTGAGATTTGCCTACGTGTTAGAGATATTGACGCTACTTTAGATTTTTATACGAATCTATTTAACTTTGAAGTGGCTAGTCGCAGAGAATTCCCTGAGAATAAGTTTGATTTAATCTACTTAAATTCTCCTGGATCATCTGTACAAATTGAACTGACTTATAATTATGATGCAGAACCATATAATGTTGGGGACGGCTTCAGTCATTTAGGTGTGACTGTCAGCGACTTAGAAAAAATGCATGAAGTATGTAAAGCATCTACTTATGAAACTGGTGACTTAAGAGGTCTTACAGGTGGCACGCCAACTTACTTCTTCGTAACAGATCCAGATGGATATCGTATTGAAGTAAAACGAGCTAAATAAGTAATAATTAAAAAAATGTAAGTGTATTGGTTATTTTCCAACACACTTACATTTTTTCTTTAATTAACTAAACTTTTAGCTTTATCTCGACCAGACTCAGCTCGGTAAGCTTTATAATGTTCTGGGTCTTTTTTATAGAAATCATGGTGATATGTTTCTGCTTCATAAAACACCTCTGCAGGAGTGATTTCTGTAACGATTGGTCTATCATAGGCTCCGCTTTGTTCTAAGGCTTCTTTAGACGCTTCTGCCTTTAATTTTTGTTCTTCTGTTAAGTAGAAGATACCAGGTCGATAGGATGAACCACGGTCAATAAACTGTCCACCCGCATCTGTTGGATCACTAATATTCCAATAAATATCTAAGATTTTCTCATAAGAAATGATACTTGGATCAAATTCAATTTGAACTGCTTCAGTGTGTCCCGTTTCTCCACTTTTAACAGCTTCATATGTTGGATTCACAACATGCCCGCCTGTATAACCTGAAGTTACTGAATGAACGCCATCCCATTGATCGAATGGTTGAATCATACACCAGAAGCATCCACCTGCTAAAATTGCTGTTTCGTGTTGTTTTATCATATTAATCCCCTTCTCTTCTATATATTCTAGTTCTTAGTTTTCTACTTCTGGTAAGGGCACATCGAACATTGGATATGTCTCACCGTTATATACTTCATGTATTTTCTCTTCAACATCATCTGTTTGGTAAATTTCTGCTATTTTTAAGTATAATGGGTTATCTTTATTCTCTTCTAAAGTTGTAATGGTATTGATGTACATTGGATTAACTTTATCCACATCTTCTGCATCATTGAAGATAGCGTCATTAATGGATAATCCTGCATCATTGGCAAAATTTGTATTAATGAAAGCTGCATCCACATCTGGTAAAGATAGTGCCGCAAAGTTTGGTTCAACAAGCACCATTTCTAAATTCTTAGGGTTCGCGGTAATATCTTCCTCATCCGCGTAAATTCCAACTTCATCATCAACTTCAATTAATCCAGCAATCTCTAAAGCTAAAAGCGCCCGTCCTAACGTTGAGGGATCGTTTGGTAAAGCAATGCTTCCGTCTTCTGGAATATCGGCTGGAGAGGGATGTTTCTCAGAATATAGACCTAAGGGCATTAAGATTGTATTGGCAATCGCATAGACCGTGCCGTCATTATCTTCGTTCCAAGATTTAATAAACGGATGCCCTTGGAAACCACTCATATCAAGCGAGCCATTTTGCAATGCTACGTTTGGTTGATTGTAATCATTAAACAGAACCAGTTCTAAAGTAATTCCTTCCTCTTCCAAAGCTTTCTCTGCTACATATTCCCATAGTTCAAGTCCTGTATCACTTACAACACCGACGATGTCCGTTTCACCTTCAAACTCTTTTGTTTCCTCAGCTGAAGCAGCTGGTAAAAGCCATTGGCCACTCACTAATAAGATACTTAATACGATTTTAAATACACGTTTGATATGTTTCATTATATTCTCTCCCTTAAGCAATTATTCTTCCAGACCTTGCAACTCTTTTGAATAAAAAAAGTCCCTTTTGTCAGAGATATCTCTAACAAAAGGGACGAAGAGTCGTGTTACCACCCAAATTTCTATTATCTTCACAAATAATAGCTCAATCAGTATCAATAAATACTGCACACTGTATCGGGTGTTCCCGTCTAAGAAGCATTAACCTCTTAAACTGCTCCAAGCTCATCTTCACTCACGCTTAAACCGCCCTTTTTCACCAAACCAGGCTCTCTGTACTTGTTAAGTCGTTTCGCTACTCTTCTCTTCATCACAGTCGCTTATTAATCTATTGTTTTACATACTATGCGTCTTCATTAAAATTGTCAACCCTTTTATTATATAAAAATTATAAATTACAAATAACTCTCATTTAAAATATAATATCCAATAAGTCTCCATATGAATGACAAAAGATAATAACGTTTTTAATGGTTAACATGGGTTAATTACTTATATGCCTTAACTATATAAGAAAGAGTGAGTCTATGAAACCTGATTATTACCTTGAAGAAATCATTGAACCCTTTAACCACCTAAAGTCCATCTTCGTAAGGTCACAACTTAACAAAATGAACAACCACCTACAATCACCTTACAAATACCCAAAAGAATATACTTATACCTAAAACCCTTCACACTTCTAGTTTTCCTCATGATGGTATCATCCTAGTAGCCGGATTACTCGGTATGTTACCTGCAATTTTAACCGGTCGTATCTTCGATGGTCGATTCATCGGTGGTGACTTTAACCAGTTAATCACCCTGATTGGCGCATCATTCATCGTCCTACTTTTAACCGGTTTAATCGGTTTCACCTAAAGTTTCCTCGGCGCTTGTCTATCTCAAAACATCGGTAAAGACATGCGTAATCAAATTTTCGGCCACCTTCAAAAACTATCGCAAGGCTTTTATGCTTCTGGTAAATAAGGTGAAATTATTACCCGAATGACCAGTGACATCAGTGGTGTTCAAAGCATTGACACCGGTACTTTAACCCAAGCCGCCTCCAACTTAGCTGTCTTAATTTCTTCTTTTATTGCGATAATCCAACTAAACTGGATACTCTCTTCAATCAGTATGTTAATCGTTCCCCTAATTGTCTTTCCTGTTAAAATAGTCGGTAAAAAATGCTGGGCACTAACCAATGAATCTCATGATTTAAACGATGAAGCGAATGAAATATTAAATGAAACGCTCAGCGTGAGTGGTCAACAACTGGTTAAACTGTTCACTAAAGAAGAAATTGAGTATCAACGCTATCAGACAGTAGTTAAACAACTCACACAAGTTAAAGTTAAAGAAACAACCGTCGGTCGATAGTTTAGAATGGTTGCACAAACCTTCATCGAAGCAGGCCCATGTTTATATACTAGCTGGGGGGCATCTTGCTTCTGATTAATCATTCCCGAGGTTTAACCGTTGGTAATATTACCTTCCTTGTCGCTTTTTAATGCAACTTATAGACATACATATCGAATTTATCCGCTCGCGAACTTTATTCAACCGTATATGTAACTACTTAGATATGCCCATTGACATCCATAACAAACCAAACGCTCTCACATCAAGCTAAATAAAAGCCAATCTGAGCTTTAACAATGTCTCATTTTACTACAAAGAAGATTCACCTTTCCTTCATGTTATTAGTTCCCAAGTAAATGAAAGTGAAATTCTCGCAATCGTTGGCTCTTCTGGTGCAGGTAAATCGACCCTTTTTAATCTGATTCCAAGACTCTATGACGTCATTGGAGGAGAAATTAAACTGGGTGATTACAATATTCAAGATTTAGATTTACACTTCCTAAAACAAAATATCGGAATGGTTACTCAAGAAACCTACTTATTCAACGTATCCATCCGGGAAAATCTCCTTTACGCTAAAAGTGACGCCACTGAAGAACTCATCCAAGCCTGTAAAGAAGACAATAACCCTGACTTTATCACAAGTCTTCCCGACGGTTATGACACCAAAGTCGGTAATCATGAAATCAAACTATCTGTTGGAGAGAAACAAAGGCTTTCAATTGCTAGGGTATTTCTAAAAGACCCAAAAATACTCATCTTAGAGGAAGCAACATCTAGTCTTGACTCAATAACTCTGAAGGCTTAATCCAAGACACTCTAAGCTCATTAATTAAGAATAAAACGAGCCTTGTCATTGCTCTCCACCTGTCAACATTTATCAATGCTGATAAAATACTCGTCTTAGACAATGGACAGGAAGTCAAAAGAGGCACACACCAGCAACTTCTACAAAATGGGGGTATGTATATACTGATGTATGAAACCCAATTTAAACCGTATCTTCATGATACTGAACAACTTGCTTCTGCTTAATAGAATATAGAATACTTGTCACCTGTCGCTGAACCTTAAATCCCATTCTGGATCAAGAGTGTCAGTACAGATGGCTTTTTTATGTAATAAAGCTTAAGTAGCAGTCTTTTGACCAGATAGTCAAATATGATAGAAACGATACGTTGATCACGCGGTCAATATTGAAATGAGGTGACACGACTAAACAGAACAAAGCAAAGTAATTTAAAAAATCAATAAATTATCCAAAGTGCTATTACTGAGTTTGGCCTTCATCGTTATAGTGAGACCTCACTTAACGCAATATCTAAAGAAAGTAATTTTTCCAAAGGAATTATCTATCATTATTTAAAGAACAAACATGATCTATATTTAGCTTGTGTGGCTGAATGTTTCAAAGCTTCATCACTTTTCTTAATGAAGAGTCAGTTTCCTTTGAAAATATCGAAGTAGCAACTAAAAAATATTTTTCATTGCGTCAACAATTCTTTGAACGAAAATCTGAATTTAGTAATATATTTGCGAACGCCGTTTTTCATCCACCCCTACACTTAAAGAAAGAAATCAGAGCACTGAAAACAAAGCTGGATCAATTTAATTATGATTTCTACGAAAGTATCCTTCAATCTTTAGATTTAAAGGATTTATGTGATTTTTGATGAGGCGATGGAGCCTTTACAGCTATTTTCATTTTATCAAGAGCTTTAGGTAAATATTCCGGCGCTTATATTGGAGCGAAAGTCACAAAATTACCCGATACAGTAGCGAAACATCTTAGTCTGACACTATTACCCCACTCAGGGTTTTTACTCGCCTTTACTGGGATTGCAGCTTCACAAATCGCTCTATTCGACCCTACAACAGCCACCATTATTCAAGGTACAATTAATTGCAGCAGCCGCTTTTATCAACGAGATAATCGCTGTTCTTATTTCTAAAAAAGCCTTTGAATGGGCTGGGGAATCAAATCAACAGAGAGCCACTCAACCCATAGGTGATTTGAATACATCGAAAATTTAATTAAATGAATGCACAAATAGAGCACTCTGGGGATTCTTGAAGAGCTCTATTTGTGCATTATTCTATGGACACGCTTTAATTTATAACTTATTATATATTTACTAAATATAAATTTAACATCAATTATAAGCACCTGCCTGTATTACCAAATAACAAAAAGGAATGATGACATGTCAGATAAAATTGATAACAAAGATATAAACAGAGGAAACGAACTTGTCACTACTCTCTTATCAAATCGCATCTTAAAAATAGACCGTAAAGAGTTCCTATATCAATTATTCAAGGAGGAACCAGAAATTGAAAAAATACTTGAAAATGGCCCCATTGAAATTATTGATGAGAAACAAATTGCTTCCATAGCTAAAAAAGCCATTAACAATACGACAATGAAATCATCTGCTGCATCCTTCGTTTCAGGACTGCCTGGAGGTGTCGCAGTAGTTGCTTCAATACCTGCTGATATTCTACAGTTTTACGGCATGTCGATTAATTTAGCTCAAAAACTGATGTATTTATATGGTTATCCTGATATGTACAATGATGATAAGCTAACCCAAGAAGGGAAAAACTCATTAATCATTTTTCTTGGTGTGATGTTAGGAGTCAGTGGGGCTGGAACAGCTGTTAAAGGGATCTCATCAGCTCTAGCTGGTCAAGCAGTTAAGAAGCTCCCACAACAAGCACTCACAAAAACTGTTTATTATCCAATTATCAAAAAAACTTTAGCTAATTTTGGCGTAAAAGTGACTAAGAATTCCTTTGCAAAATCTGTATCAAAGGTCATTCCAGTCGTTGGTGGAGTTGTTTCTGGTGGACTGACTTTAGCTACCTTAAGACCCATGGGCTATAAATTACAAAAAGCTTTGCATGAAGGGACTTATGCACCAATCGTCCAAGAGGATATCATTAAAGATGTAACTTTCACTCAAGTTACTAATAGCGAAGAAGACGAAGCTTTTGAAAAACTGAAGAAAACAAAAGAGTTATTTGACTTAGGTATTGTTAGTGAAGATGAATATACAGAAATAAGAGAAAAGTATTTGAAGGATTTTTTATAAAAAAATCAAAACACAATAATAGATCGCTCAGGATAATCCTGATATGTCCCCCTTAAAGTAGACAATTTTAAAAGCAAACTACTTTCGGGGGTCACCTCAGTATATCACAGGACGTTGTCCTTTTTTATTACACAGGGATTTTGTTTAAACTTGATTGTCATCAAGTGTAATTTTCTTTTCTTTGGATAGTATTAAGCTATCAAATAGAGAAAGAAGGATTGAAATGCTACAAAAGAAAAAAATGTTTATCCCATTAGTTATTGCTGGTCTCGGTTTTAGTTTAATTGCTCCTATTACTGCGGAAGCACACTGTGACACTCCCTCAGGTCCTACTTACAATGCACTTCAGACAGCCATCGAAAAAAATGACTTTAATCACATATCGTACTGGGTTCTTCCAGAAAGCGAAGCAGAATTAAAAGAAACTTTCGACAAATCTATGAGTGTTATGGACAAATCAGATGACGAAGAGACTGACCAACTTGCTCACGATTATCTATTCGAAAACTTTGTTCGCTTACACCGCGCTGGTGAAGGGGCACCTTATACAGGAATATCAGATGAGCCTACAGAAGAAGGTATTGCATTAGCTGACCAGAGTATCGCTGAAGAATCACTACAACCATTGGAAGACGCTGGGTACATCACAGAGGATAATAAAGCCCATGTTGAAGAGGTTTTTAGTAGCTTACTTGAACGTAAAGAATTCGATGTAGAGGATACAGAAGCTGGTCGCTCATTTGTAGAGGCTTACGTTGAGTTTACTCATCTATTCGAACAGGGTCACGAAGAAGAGAGTCACGATTCACATTAAATAACTCATTTCTAAGTATTTCGGTAAAACTCAACCCCATGATAAAAGTCTATGTTAGCAGACTTCTATCATGGGGTTTTTTAATTTCAGTTTAAAATAGGCAATCTAACAAGTGACACTATAGTCTAATCGTTACCTCAAAGCGATTCTGGCACTTGGGACAGACTACTTGCCTTCTTCCCCTCTTAAGAGGTAACCGTAGAGTAACACCGCATTCAGGACATTTTCTGTAACGGTGCGTTCCCATATGACGAATTCTTTGCCATATTGGCTTTACTTTCCTTTGAAGCTTACTTATCCACTTCATAAACTTTTGATTTTCTGCTCTTCGTGATGATATATTTTTAGAAAACACACGGTAAAATATCCATATGATAAAAATAGATAACAATATATTTAATAGTCGGATTTGCGCAAAAATCTGGACAATAGAAAGCACAAAGTAAAGGATAATACCTGCAACGTAAAGATAATCTATCCCATAACGCCCTTGCATGAATTGGGCTAATTTAACTTTAATTTTATTTAGCATTTAGGACCTCTTTTTTAAATTTATATTACAACTACAATATGAACTTAAGAATAATTTTCGGTTGAAAGGGTAAAACTCAGTTAAAAGATTTCTATCCAGCCTTCATAAAAGTTATTCTCTAGGATAAAAACACTAAGACATTCGATATACAATTGCACTTCGATGATGGATACATTGATCAAGCATCTTTGCCTTTTAGGTTAGCTGTAATTTTTAGCATTACTTATGAAACGCATGTTCCATTATAATGCGACACCTTCTTTTCCAGCAAGTTTACCGACGGATGTGTGACGGTTTGGTTTTGGGAATATTAGCCAGAAAAAAAGTACATCTCAGGGGTTAAACCTTGATGTACTTTCTAAATTAATGTGATACCGGCTATAGGGATCGAACCTACGGCCCCCGCGTTACGAGTGCGATGCTCTACCAACTGAACTAAACCGGCATTCTTTGTGTTTTGAACTAAAGAGAATATTATAAACCTTTCAGCGAAAAATAACACAGATAGTTTTCAGTTTCAAGCTCATTCCTCTAGCTCAGGATGGTTAATCCCTAGAATACGTTGTTGGCGTTCCTCGATATTTTGAATATCTAGTCTTTCCGTAAAATTGGGACTCGTTAGATTAAACAGATAATTACTGTAATCCTTAATATAGTTTAGCTTCTTCGGATGTGCAGAATAAGCAACTGTCAACAAAGAGTCAAACAGTGCAACCACTCCAGAAATATCTTGCTTCATATAGTGAATTAATTGCCAATAACTTTCATATAAGTCTTTTGGAAAATTATTGAAATCATAAATCACGTTACCTCCCGAAGAAAATGTCTCATCAGTGTCTTCGCCCATCACCACAAACCTTCCTGGTATACTGGCAAATTTTGAATCCAACAAAGCCTTGTAGTTTAAGATATAAATGGCGGTATTAGGATCATTTATGCCTGGCGAAACCGCCCTCAGAGCTACTTCAATCAATTTAGCTCGAGCAAAATTTGGATCGTACATAGAAGAAGGTTTTTCTTCATAAGTTAGGGTGCGGTTTATTGCCGCTTGGAGCTGTGATTCATCTTTAACTTTTCGGTTAGTGTATAAATCGACTAGCGGCTGATTTGCGGAAATAAACTCTCCTATTCTTAGATGTAGCACTATGGTGCCTTTGAATTCCTTGCTCAGTTCAACTAGTCGATTAAAATTAATATATTCAACATAACCACTCTCGTTAGCCTTTACTGTGAAGATGTGTAGCGTGTCTATTTGAGGAAGATGATCCAACAAAGGCATTTCTTGAAAGTATTCAATCGTTTCATCCGCAACTGACTCGGCCTCCTTGTACAATTTAGTCACAAGATGGTTCAATTGTACGGATATTGCCACATTATAAACGAACTTCGTAAAATAAAAAACGCAGGCAAGGGCGTACAATAAGGCAATGGAGGCCGAAACAACCAAATATTCATCTTCTGAATTGCGCATAAAAAACAAAGAGGAAAGACAATAAATAAAACCACCAAGAAAAATCCCCAAAGTTTGCATAGATGTTTTCTGTAAGAGAAAATTCTCAACAGTCCGGGGACTGAAATTAGATGAGTAGAACGAAATGACCGATAACATCGTCCCAAACGTGAAGGTTGCCACTGAAAAAAGGGAACCCGCTAGCAGGCTCAAGATTGATTTGGCCAGATTGACGCTCGTTAGAAAAACAGTCGGGAAATAGTCCACCACATTTATCATTCTGGTGTCGAGCAAGATAACACCAATCGCTAAAATGAAAGAAAAGAGCACGCTCCCTCCTAGAATAAGCCAAATACGTTTATCTTCAAAAAATAAGCCAAATGCCTTGACCATGTTCTATAACCCCTCCTTTGATAGAATTATTTTCTCTATTATACCACTCGCTCCTTAGGAATGTCTTCTTTTCAGCCGTACTTTTTCTGATGTTCTTTCTTCAACTTTAAATACGCTTCATTTTCCCTCACAATTTTCCACTTCTCTTCAAAAATGGTAGCTGACTTTGCTTTTTCTTCGTCTATTATTCTTTCTTTTATGTCGCCCTTTTCATCATATTTGCGACCACCTTTGTAATTGGCGTAACGTCTAGATCTAGTGTAGCCCATTTGAAGAAACTTCCGACTCATATCCATACCCACAAAATCACCGGCTGCCTGGTAATCCAAAAACAGCTGGTAGATTTTGTCAGAAGATACTTTAGCAATTTCTGGAGTCTTAAAACGCCAATGTGGTAGTATCTCACTTTTATAAGGTTCTACCAGAAGCACCCCTTGTTCTCCTCGGCCCACTCGATACAATTCAGGCTGGTCCCGGAAGTTTATCTGAGCGAAATCCAGTTCATAATCAAAGGCCATGTTACCCCCCTCATGTCGATCCATTTCACTTTTTCTGTTTAGTTTTGTTACTAAACATGACGTTAATTTTGTGTTCCAGGCAACTATCTTGTCTGCTCCTAACCGGAAGACAAAAAAGCTAGATTCGTAAAGGTCTCGCTAACATTTGTCTGTAAATTGTTTTCAATTTTATCATCATTTATGATACGCATGTCCGTATCATCGATAGGTAATAAAATCTATTAGCTATTTTGATACGATTAAAAAAGAACCTCAAGCTAGTCTTCTCTGATATGAGAGATTACCCTTTGAGATTCTTGTTAGATATATGTAGCTTATGACATTAGTTGTTTCTTCCATTAGTCCATATATTGATTTTTAAAAAAGTTAGATGACTTTTAGTTCATGGACGTATAGGTTATAGGTATCTCTTTCTGCATCGTACTCATTAGATAGTAGTGCTTCGTACTGTTTTGTCTCATCTACTGGCTCACCGAGTAGTTCTATTATGCGTTTAGACTCTATATGGATTTGATTGACATCCTCATCGTATTCATAGTTACCTTCTATTACTTCTACTATTTGAAATATTACTTTCTCTACTTCTTCTCCATCTTTTTCATCAACATCATTATCCACTAGTACATCATTTAGTTCATGTACTTTGATTATAGCTTTAAAAGTATCATTTTGATTCATTGTAACCGCTCCCTAAGTTTGATACTTTCAATCTACCATTATTTTTCCTTGAAGTCGAGAACTCATAGTTTTTACAGAACTGATTGTGAATTAAACTTACCCCATATCCCGATAATAAGGATATGGGGTATTTAACTTTGTTTAACATTTTATTCTTCTATTATCTCTAGTGGTGGTAGACTATTAACTAAATCGACCGTTTGCACAGAGACATTGATGATTGATAACAATAGATTAAAAATGTATTTTGGATCTTCAGAGTAATCATTTGGATCGTCAATTATACCAGATTTTTTGTCGGTCTTTACTCGATATTGATCTATAATCCATTCGATTGCTGAACGACCATTAAGTTTATATTGATAAGCCTCATCAGGAATATTTTTGATTGTAATATCCTTATTAAATTTCAAAGCAGTTTTATCTTTTCTGTTACAAAACTTAATTTTGTTTACAATATAACTTGGTCTATCGTTACTAAAATCAATATCTACTTCTTTATATGGTTCGATGTTTTCATAATTAATATGTAAATCAGCTAGTTTTTTTCCTACCTCAACAAAAAGAGATTTGTTTTTTACTAAAGGTATTCTTGGTAACTCTTTCGCTAAGTCATTCTTAAATTTACTTCGATAATCATTACTGTGCAAAACACCATAGATATAATAATACAAATCAAGATTATCTAACCCAAAATGTTTTTGAGAGGTTTCGCTTGAGTTATCTTTACTAAATTCGATTAACATACCATCATTATATTGATTATTGTATAGAAAGAAACCTTGTGCACCTGCCTCTAGTAAATTTAAATCTGTAATAGTATTAGTCATTAAAGTGTGGAAAGGATTTTTACTACCCTTTCCTGGAACAGATATTAGCAGATTTCTTTCCCCATAATAATCTTTAAATTTTCTTGGCCTTTCAACAACATTTGAATCATAATATACCCACTTCTTAGTAAATGGTCTATACATTTCAAGAACTAAATGTCCTCGATTATAATGGATAACAGTATCATTCTTAAATTTTGTACGTAAACTACTGCTCCATTTAATAAAACTATCGTCAGTATTAATGTGATTTAATTTTTTGTCTTTAGTATATTTTTTTAGCCTTTTTCTTTCCCTATTATAGTTATCTATTAATAATTGAGAATTAATTAAAGTCTGATCTTTACTAAATCCTGTAATCCAAGCATCTCTATTTGTACTTATCCCTAAACTTTGATTGTAAAATATACTATTACTAAAACCACTTTCCATAGGTAAAAGTTTTTGATAAATTTCATTACGTTGATTAATCCAATCATTATTATCATCTGGTTGGATAATATTAAACCCTATATTTTTTATGGTATTAAAATTTTCTACTAACTCTAGCTTTCCTTCCATTGATAAATAATCATCTACTTCATAATAAAAAATTTGATGATTACTAGAATTATCCTTTATAAAAAATGTTATTGCAATTGGTGCGCGACTTCCCGAGCCAAAAATCTTTCCTCCCTCTTTTCTAGATTTTTCACCCGAAGTTCTTTGATCTCCTCGTAAATTCAATATGTAAATATAATTAAATTCTTCTAGGAGGCACTTGCGCATTCCAGCAGTCGAAGAAGTTGTAATAAACGATGCATTTGTAACAAAACCAATTATTCCTTTACTTCCAATTCTATCTGATGACCACCTTATCGCTCTAATGTAAGAATCATACAGAGTATTTTTATTAGTTACATTGGAATATTTAACATAGGTATTTTTTAATCTTTCATCTAATTTTGGATATTTCTGATTTTGATTTTCATCATTATCACTTAACTGTCTTGCTGAGTACGGTGGATTTCCAATTATTACAGTAATTGGTGATTCTTTTTGACGTTGTAAACGTTCATTATTATCTCCAAATAAATCTTCATCTAGTACAGACTCTTGTTCTGTAGTATCAAAAGTATCAGTCAACACTATCCCTTCAAATGGATGATATTCATCAGCACCAAAAACTTCTTTGAAAGTTTCCTCAATATTTATTGCAGCTATATAGTAGCTAAGTAGTACTATTTCATTGGCAAAAATTTCATTCGTATATTTATAGAGTAAATCTTCTTTATTGATTAACCCTGATTGCAGGAGACGAGTGATAAAGGTTCCTGTTCCTGTGAAAGGATCAAGTACATTCACATTTCTATCAGATAAAGATTTACCTAGATGTTTTTGTAAAGCATCTTCTACAGAATGGATGATGAAATCGACCACTTCTACTGGTGTAAACACGATTCCTAACCGATCAGTTGTATTTGGAAAACCTACTTTAAAGAACTTCTCATACAATTGAACGATGATGGTTTGCTTAGCTTCTAGATTATCAATGCCTTCTGCCCTTATTCTGACACTCTCGTAAAAGCCTTCTAACTGTTCTTGCTCTTTATTCAAGCCTATTATTACTAATTCATCAATCATTAAATCCATGGCTTGAGAAATGGGATTATTTAAAGCAAATGATTCTTCTTCAAACAATGCATCGAAAACTGGTTTGGTTATCATGTGTTGTGCTAACATTTCAACCGCTTCATCCACTGAGATTGAGTCATTGATATTGTGTCGTAATCCTTTCAAGAACTTCTCAAACGCTCTTGCGGTAGCAGGTTCACTTTCTAACATGGCATGTATCCGAGTGATATGTTGCTGTGCTATCTCAGTTACATCTTTGGACCATGTTTCCCAGTAACGAGTGTTACCGACTTTATCAACGATTTTTCCATAGATTGCATGCTCTAACTCAGACCACTCTTCTTCCGAAAGATTAAGTGTTAGTTGTTCAGTCTTTGTGTCTACAACGTATTCACCATCATCCTCATTAACTTCTGGAGCTCCATCATTTACACCGATCACTTCGATTTGACTTGGTTTTTTCTTATTTAACTCCAACTTGTTTATCGTTGCGTCAAATCGTTCATCAATGGAACGTAGAGCGTTCAAGACATCCCATACTATCTTATATTTTTCATTATTATCTAACACTTGATTAGCTGAAACACCACTTGGTACTCCAATAGGTAGGATAACGTAACCATATTCTTTACCTGGATATTTCCGCATCACACGACCTACTGCCTGCGCAATGTCAATCTTTGACTTTCTCGGGTTTAAAAACATTACAGCATCTAAGTCCGGAACATCTACCCCCTCAGTTAAGAATCGAGCATTGGAAAGGATTCGACATGTTCTATCAGGCACGTGTGACTTAAGCCAATTTATTTTTTGATTCTTTTGTAACGCGTTCATTGAACCATCTGCATGATCGATTTCCACTTGAAAAGCGTCGGCATTATCTTGATCGATGTATTCATCCACAACGGTTTGCCACATATTAGTAATGAGTTTTGAATTAGCAATTGTATTGGTAAATGCAATGGCCCGTTTCATGGGTTGCCCTGATAACACATTGGAATTATCTTTACGTTTTAATAGACCATTCCAACAGCCAATAATCTTTGTAACATCATCAAACTCTAATTCATTATTCTTACTTGCAAACACTCGTTGCATCTCTTTTTGTACCATGGATTCATTCACAGCAAGTACCATGACTTTATAATCTGTCAAGATACCTGTATGAACTGCTTTTCCGAATCCGAGACGATAAAACTCTGGTCCATAGGTAGCCTTATCATCCATATCTGCGATGACTACTGACATTTCGTCCGCTTTAGTTTTTGCATTATCTCCGAAGACACGAGGTGTAGCGGTTTGGTATAAACGTCTTTCACTCTTTACTAGATTATTGTCATGAACTTTAACAAATGCACTACCATCCTCACCTAACTTTGTTGCACCAGTTGTACGGTGCGCCTCATCAGCAATGATTAAGTCGAACTCATAAAAACCTGACTTTTGAGCTTGTGCAATCACATCTATTGATTGATACGTTGAAAAAATTACGAGGAACTTATTATCAATATTTTTTTCTTCAATGTCATCTTTGTATTCCATCAATTTTTCAGCATTAGTGGTTGCTGGGTAACCAATGTCGGCTACACTTATATCAAACTCAGTACTTTCACTTTCTTTACGCGTTACACTTCTATCAGAACAGACCGCAATGGTATTCATATCATTGGCGTAAATACTATCGCCTGTCCATCCTCGTAAAGATTGAGAAAGAAGTTGAATACTGGGAACTAAGTACAGGACCCTAAACTGCCCTACTTTTTCTTTAGCTAGTTGTTCAGCAATTTGGAGCGAGGTATATGTCTTACCTGTCCCGGGAGCCATAATCAACTTACCGCGATTGTGTTCTTTAAACCCTTCTAGGACTGCTTCGAGCGCTTCCACTTGATGCGGTCTAGGTGTTTTTGCAGGTTTTAAAGGTACTGCTACCTCTGTTTTACTTGGTGAGTATTGTGACCAGTCGATATGACTATTCAGTAAATCTTCAAAGCCGATACGAGCAATTTTCTTATCGCGATCTTTTAAAGCACTCTCGGCATTAGAGGACCATCTTGGTGAAGACGCAACAATGATACCACTTGAAAAGTACCTCTTACCTATTTCGTTGAGGAACGAATCAATGTGCCCTTTTTGAATGATTGTAGATGGGGCATAGTATTTACATTGAATGGCTACTAAGTCTCCCGTAATTCGTTCTTTTGCTACTAGGTCCACACCCACATCAATTTTAGGTATACCGTATTCATTAGGAACATCCTTCAAAAGCCAAACGTCACTGAAACGTTGCTTGTACATTGGTTCATTCTTGAAGTAAACCAATGAAACATTTTCAAACATGGTTCCTCGGTCTCTTTGGATACCGTCTTTCTTATCTATTTCTTCTAACAGTTCTTCCAAAGATGATAATTTTGTTTTCATAGTTGATTACGCTCCTTGACTTCATTCAATATGATGATAAATCGTTACCTTTTCTATAGCCCACAGAGTGTTCTAGTATCATCTATTGTATTAAGCTTATTATAACATATCGAGTAAATGAGAATAATTACTTTCCTGTATCTAAAGACAATTTGATTATATATTATTATCTTGAATGTCTGGTTCTAAGTATGGCAATCATTCATTTACAAGACGTTAAACACCCCCATCGATGCCAATCGATGGGGGTTCTTTGTCTTTATTTTATATTAGGAGGAAATTTTATGGAAACTGTATCATTTGTAAAGTTGAAGCAAATTGTTGTTGCTGAGCCCGAATTTGAAGGGCTGACCTTGGACTCTACTGGGACCGTAGCGAACTTTGCCCGCGATTACATCGGGAGTAATGACCGTGAAACCTTGATTGTTGTCGGGGTCAACACAAAGTCTGCGATTAACTTTATTTCTACCGTATCGGTGGGGTCGCTTAACTCAACCATTGCGACACCCAGAGAAATTTTTAAACATGCCATTCTGTCAAACTGCGCTCGCCTTTTTATCGCTCATAATCACCCGTCTTATGATACCACCCCGTCTAAATCTGATTTTGATTTCACTCGACGGATTCAACAAGCAGGTGTGTTGCTCGGGATTGAACTGGTGGACCATCTCATCGTAACACCGACCGACTATTTCTCCTTCCTAGGTGAAGGGTTCTTAGACAATGGAGGGATTATCTATGAGTAAGGAAGCACTTGCCCTTGAATGGATCAGCGAATACTTAGGTCGTCCTATTAGCCTAGATGACGTTGGCTATGAGTCCTATGTGTTCGAGGGAGATGAGTTAGATGCGTCGCTCATCCCTCCTAATTATGTTTCTTATTTTAAACCGGATCAACAAGTCCTGACGTGTCTGTATGCTTATGGTGATACGATGGTTTACTTGCTACAGCCCCTTGGGAGTGAGTTACCAGCCATGACACTAATGGGCTTACTCGATGATTATGAGCTCATTCGCTATCGATTACTAAATGGAGGTGTTTAAGATGCAGACAACTATCATAATACTAGAAGTCATCGTCCTTATCGCCTCTACAGTCGCAAAAGAACTTGAACGAAGAAATGGAGGTGGCAAGTAAGATGGTAAAAGAGTTAAGTAAAGAGATTGTCACCAAAGTGATTGAAGAAGATTCAGGTGCTCACCGCTATGTGTTAGAGCGTATTTGGGATGACAAACAGCAGATTGTGACAGTCATTACGCTCTACCCCTCTAGCTCTGAACTGGTCATCACCGATACCACTACCATGTTAGTTACCAACAATGTCTATAAATTAGGGTTTGGGGGCTTCTTATCGGTGAACCTGTATTCGAAGATTCATTTCCCCGATTCCCCGACGAAAAAAGACAGAGCCCGTAACTACAAGACGGCTACCAACAAGACCAATGACGAGTACATTCTCGAAAGCTGTAAGAAAGCCGACGAAATTATTATTGCGGTCGGTTCTCTACCCTCTAAGAACAAACTAGTTGCACAGCGACTGCAATCAATCTTAACGACACTCAAAGAGGAAGGATTGCTCGATAAGACAAAGTCACTCATCGATCAGGAGAAACAAGTATTATGCCATCCCTTAGCTCCTAAAGCAAGAAACAGTTGGACATTAAAAAATAGTCCCATATAATTAAGACAATAAGAGTCATGGTTAGATAAATTACATCATAGGGAGTGAAAGAAACAATGCAGTTAAGGACTTTTAGAGAAAAAATACTTTATATAAGCTCAAAAACACGAAGAAAAGATGTGGGTCAAATTGGGTACGGTAAATTTGATTCTCTCCGTACAGTAGGAATGTTTCTCCAAGAAAAACAAGGTCTTAGTTCCCAAGACCGTACTTATGGAGATAAACATGGCAATCAAATTACCATGCTTACTATAAAATACTTAATTGCGATTTATATGTTTAGTTTGAAAAAAAATCCTATTCTGTTTGCTGAGGAGTTAGGGGAATTAAAAAAGTTTGAGTTGTTTTCTACAATACATCTTGAGAAAAACACGGACGAAGAAGTGCAGAAATTCGAAGAGTTCCAATATATGAATAAATTACAGGAAGTATTACAGATGAAACAATCGGAATTGCTAAAAAAAATTCCTAAAAACACCTTTTATTCACAGGAAATTAACTCTCCTGTCCTCCTCTATCTTCTCTACTTTCTGGTAAGTTATGGAAGTAGTGATACATTGCTTAAAGATTTTGATAAGATCGCGTCAAAATTTGAAGAGACAATGTATAACAAATCAAGGTTCATCTTCCAAACAAGTGTTGAATTGTACCGCGATGATATGTTATTGACGATGTTACTTGAGCCTTTAGCTCACAAATTAAACCCTATTAGGTTAGTTGAAATTTACAATAACCATCTCGATTACTATAACGGCCTCTTGGAAACAGATGCAAAGTATCTTAGCGCATCTGTTTCCGGTTATGATTCCATTGGAACTAACAGCAAGGTACGTAATAACCTCTCAGATAAAGTTAAATTATTTCCAGATGAAGAGGCCTATCATGATGTAGCATTGCCTGAGGAAATTCTTAACCTAGATGAAAAAAGCAAGAAGAAAATATTGAGGGTTATCATAGACTTATTCAATTTAGAATCCTCTTATGAATCGCTATTAGAAGCTATCGAAATGGATTATCCGGATGACATTTCTTTGCTGAAACCTTTGTATAAAAATTTAGAGGATAGAGATCCCGAAATAAAAACCTTTGATTTTAACTTTACTAACCTGATCACCTTTCGCCTCATACAGGAAGCTTGCTCCCTATCCCTAAAAACTCATCTTGTATTTAATCAACGTATCATAGATATACTACATTCTCTTGAAAATTCCCTACCTGATAATAGTCACCCCTTCGCCTATCTTACCAGAAAAACCGACTAGAACAGGCTAATCTTCCTTCAAAGGCATTCTACTCTTTAAAAAGTAGGATGCTTTTTTGTTGTGGTTATTGACGGTAGAAATCCGGACTAAACTCCCATTTTTTTTGATTTCTTGAGTCCGAGAGAAATCATCTAGGTTATCTTACTATGTATGTAGCGTAGTAAGTTACTACGTATCCATCATCGGCCGATGGGGAGTGGCAATAATGACAAATACAGAAAGAAGGAATTATGATGACTGAAAATAATGGAGTATATGGCAATGATCTAGAACTCAATGAAATGATGGAATTGCGAAATTATCCGAATAAAATGGAGTTTAACGCTAGAATCACAGGGATGCAGTTTACTAATGAAAACACCTACTTCCATTTAGAACTAACGGAACCCGCAGTAGGGATGAAGCACGATGAGGTATTTACACTCGGTAAGAGTTATTTATTAAAAGAATCTAATGAAACTAATGAATGGAGTAAGCCACTAGAAGATGCACTTTTCGCGTTTGGTTCTGAATTAATCAATCCTCTTGACGAATTTGATACTGACTTAATCTACCAAAGATTAGTGGGTGATATTTTTAATTTTGAATTTGTCAGAACAGATTCTAAGGCAGATTGGGAATTGGTAGAAATGACGAAGGTGAACGAGAGCTTTAATGGTAACGATTTAATTTCATTTCAAGGCAATATCGTTAGTGTGTCACATACCAATAATTCTATTGAAGTCGTATTTAAGTTGGCTATAAGTTCCAAGATGCATTTCCATGCTGGAAGTTTGCATCAAATTTATCACTACCACCTTTATAATGACGAGCAAAAAGAATTGTTTGAAAATACATTTGACGAGTTTGTAACATTTGACCCTCGAACTAATAAGTTCAATTTTGAAAATAGCCAATTAATAGTCATTTACCCACCTAAAAAAATAATTGAATCAGAAGAGTTTATTCGCTTCGATGCACAGGCAGTGAGACCTTTCATGGTACTACCCATGCCAAAGGAGGTGGTGTAATGAGAAACGAAACAGGTGATTTTCAAATCGGGTCCTTCACCTACAGCGTAGAGAACGGGATTACTGAAGGGGACACAGTCTGTTCGCTATACGCTAGGGTATCAAGTGTCTTCATTGACCATACTACTATGGAGCAGACATACCAACTTGAATTCAAGCATGCTGTGTTAAATGAAATTTACAAGATTAAGGTGGAGTACTCAGAATTATTGACGAGTGGTATTAGTTCCTTAATGCGACTAGGGCTGGACGTTACCAACAGCAATAAGCAGTCGCTTAGTAATGCTTTGCTTGCGAGTATTCCCTATGCAGAGGTCGTATTCGTTGTCACTTCATATGGTTTTAGCAAATTCAAAGGTATGCAGATATTTATTACTGATAAGGTCCTATCCAAAGAGCCTATCAAAGAGCTACTTGTCGTCCAGAACAACAAGTATGACTTGGTTCCAAAAGGCAGTCTGGTTGATTGGCTTCAGATGTATGAAGATTATGTAAAGGGCTATCCTCCATTAGAACTGGCGGTAGTCTTGGGACTGAGTGGACCAATTATTTGTCACTTGAATCAAAGCTACCCAGATCTTAAAACGCTTTTAGTCAATTTCTCAGGTGATAGTTCAAAAGGCAAGACTACAGCGCTCTCGTTAGCTGTGTCGGTGGCTGGTGAACCGAATAAAGGCCACCAGTCACTGCTTCGCTCTTGGAATGGGACGAGCAATGCCAATCTCGGATTATTAGAAGGGGTTTATGGTATTCCGATTGCCTTTGATGAACTTAGTGCCAATTCCACCAGAAACCTAGATAGCTTGTTATATACATTGACTGAAGGTGTCGGTAGGTCGAGAGCTAGAAGTGATGGAAGACTTAGAGAGGTAAGTACATGGTCAACAACTATCCTTAGCTCAGGCGAACTGGATATCTTTAACCGCTTATCCGAAAACACCGGTTTAAAAATGCGTGTCTTCAATTTTAGGGATATCCCTTGGACCGAGTCAGCTGACCAAAGTGAAGCAATTAAAGCTTGTATTACAGCCAATCATGGTTGGCTCCTCTCCGCTTTTATAGAGTACTTATTTACTGAAGATGCTGACATTGAGCACTATTTTGAAGAAGCCATTGAAGTACTTAGAGATGATTCTAATTTAACGATAACGAGTGAGCGAGTGTTTAAAAAATTGGCTGTCATTACAGCAACTGCTAATCTACTCAATGATACTGAGATTCTAGAGGTTGATGTTAAAGCCATTTATGACTTGGTAGTCTCCCAGGAAAATGAAGCGAACCAAACAAGAGACATTGCTAAACAAGCGCATGAAAGGCTGATGCAGTATCTTCTCGCAAACCAAAGTCTGATTTCTTCAGGAAGTCGTTCAAAGATTGGGTACATTGAGGGACAAACCGTTTGTATCTACCGCGATCAATTAACCAAGATACTCAAAGAACTGGGTTTTGAAGACGCACGAATCGTCCGAAAAAAATAGCTAGAATCAAATGTGATTGTTCCTTCCGAATCAGACCGGGTAACGACTCGGAAAGTAATTGAGAGTCAAAAGCATATTAGCTATCGTATCTCAATTCCTGATGCGTATGCGGAAGAAGGCTTGAGGGACGTCAGACCGGTAGGAACATCTACCTACTCTCTCCCTTCTCATCCACGACTACAAAGTACGCTTGTTGGTGAACTACATTCAAATGAAGAGAATCCGACCATTGAGACGTCTGAAGGATTCGACCTTGATGACAGCGACATAGACTTTTAAGGAGATGAAAAAATGGCTACTTCAGAAACTAATTTAAAAATTCAAGTCTTCCTCGAACTACTGGTACAAGTTTTGATTCAACTGGAAAGTGTGAGTGACGATGACTAAAACTGCTGTGATTTATACCCGTCAATCTACACCCAAGCAACAATCCATTCCAGCGCAGATTAAAGCGCTGGAGGATTATGCGAGTCAACATAACACTCAAGTCCTTGCGATTTTTCAAGATGCTATGAGTGGGAAAGATACGAACCGAGAAGACTTTAACGCGATGGTTGAATATATTTCTACTCACGATGTCGATGTCCTATTAGTTTGGCGATATGACCGAATCGCTCGTAACTTAAAGGACCTTGAAAGCTTCCTAATGCTCTGTTCAGATCTAAACGTTAGCGTCATAAGTATCAACGAAAAGTTGGGTCATAACCGTGCCCAAGATGTATTTATGTTACAAATGCTCGGGGCTGTGGGTCAGTATCAGCGAGAAATCATTAAAGAGAATCAGCAAATTGCGTATCAACAAAAGTATGACGAAGGCAAAATTTTGAGTGGGACTGTGTCTTATGGCTATCGTTTAATCAATGACACTCTAGAGGTAAAGGAGAACGAGGCAGCCGTTGTTCGCTTAATCTTCTACCTATACACCCAGAAAGAGCTGGGCTATAAGGCGATTTCGGAACACTTGAATGCGTCTGGTAATCTTAACCGCGATGGCAAATGGTGGCACGCCGTTCGTATTAAATCGATATTGGACAACCCCTTCTATACTGGAGCCATCCAAAGTAAATATGGCGATGCGAATTCTCACCAGCTTCCTTTGATTCAAAAAGAGCGTTTTGAACAAGCCCAAGCCATCCAGTTAAGTCGAAACACTCTCAAACAGCTCGTGACCAGACGTTATGTTTTACAAGGGAAGATAAAATGTCCTCACTGTCACACTGTCTGTACGCCAACTCATACCCTGAACGGTCAGCGGGATTATTATTACTATTCATGTTCTCTCTATACTTCTGGAGGGAAGCGACACTGTCCTGGTATGATACTCAATGCTTTAGAGGTTGAAGACTTCATTAGTTCCAAACTTCATCAATTTATTCAATCTGATTTCGTGGCAGGCCAACTGAAGTCACACATCACTCGAACCAACTACGATATCGATCGAACCAATCAGCAGAAGCAAAATAAGTTAAAACAAAGACAGAGACAAATTATGGATGCCTACGAAAAGGAGCTCCTTGATGACGACCAACTTTCTGATAAGTTGGTCGCATTGAACGGGCGAAAAGCAAAGCTTAAGTTAAAACCCAGGATACCTGAATCCATCACTAATCTAATTGACCGCAACTTACTCATCGACAACAACCCAACCCTTCCACAATACACCCTGTACCAGAGTATCATTGAGAGGATTGCAGTCGATGAAGAAAAGAACGTCATCGCGATTTATTTAACCGGGTTCAGAGAAAATATTTTAGAGGAGGAAGACGATGTTTCATAAAGATAAAATGCGGGCAGTCTATTATACCCGTGTAAGCACGGCAGAACAGGCCCTCTCGGGTTATAGTCTTGGTGCCCAACAACAAATCATCTCGGAGTACTGTGCCAAAAAAGGCTATGAGTTAGTAGGTGGCTAAATAACGTTCCAGCCATTGGATAGAGGCGATATCCAGGTGGTTGGTTGGCTCATCCAAGATCAGTAAGTCCGGCGCTTCAGTCAACACTTGGGCAATACCTGCACGTTTTTGTTGACCTCCGGACGTTTCACCAATTTTTTGGGACAGATTTTTTAATCCCAAACGGGTCAGGATGGACTTGGCGCGGGTTTCTAAATCCCAGCCATTTTGTTCCGTCATCTTTTCGGACAAGCGCAAGAAGGATTCTTGCAAGGACACGTTCTCAGGATCTTTCTCTAACTGAAGTCGCAGGTCTTCATAATCATGAACCAAGCGGACCAAAGGCGAAGAACTGTCATAAATAGTTTCCAAAACTGTTTTATCTGGGTCCAGGTCCGGGTTTTGATCCAAATAGCCAATGCGATAGTTCTGAGGTGCCATCATCTTGCCATCATCGGAGGTTTCCAATCCTGCAATGGTCTTCAAAAAGGAACTTTTCCCTGTGCCGTTGGGTCCAATAAGACCAATCCGGTCACCGGTGCGTAGGGAAAGATCAATACCATCTAATAAGGTCTTGGTACCATAGGTCTTGTGTAAGTTTTCAATGGTTAATTCTTTCATGGAGAAGCCTCCTTTGTAATGAAATTATTATAACATATCCTGGATCTAACAAAGCTTGAAGGAATGATTCTTCTAGAAGAACTGCGCCAGATAGGTGATCCATAGATAACTAATGGGTAGCGAGACCGCCATGGCTGGAATCATGTTGGTGACTGGTAAACGTTTTAACTCCAAAATATTGAGTGCAGAAGCTAGAATCAAGACCCCACCCACTGCCTTGAAATCCGCAATTATGGCGGGTGTCGTATAGGCCAAAATTATTTCACCGGCATAGAACAAGGATAAGAAAACAATCGCCTGTGGCACCGCAATAAAGGAAACTACGGGCCCTAAGCTAGCGGAAAAAATCATGGCAGTAAAGAAATCCAAGAGGGTCTTGGTGATTAACAACCCATGATCACCGGTCATTCCTGATTCCAAAGATCCGTAGATCCCTGTCCCACTGGCACAAAAAAGCACAATGATGGTCGTCAATTGGAAAAAGTAAGTCTTTGAACCTAAACCGTGATTACCGATAGGAATCACTTTGGCCACCCATCGTTCCATATTGGCAGCCGCCTGATTAATTTTCTCATCAAAGCGCAAGCCCATTCCTACCAAAAGGCCGACAATCAGGCTCAATACAACTGCCGGCAAATTCTCGAGGGCGATCATATTCACAACTGCCATTAAGAAGGTACAAAGACCAAAAATCATGGTGAGCGATTCTTTGGCCTCTCGGCTCAGCCTCTTACCAACGCTTCCACCTAATAATCCTCCAACAAAGATTCCCAATGAATTCACAAGGACACCGATCGGCATAGATGACTCTCCTCTTTCTCTTTTCTCACATCGACCATGCGTTTATTTTATCATGAATCATTCTTGAGTGGTAAAAATTTACAAGAAAGAGCCTTCCCGGTGATGATGGGAAGGCTCTTAAACGTGCGTTTGTCTTATAAGTTTTTAATGCTTTCATTTAATGCGTGTTGACGTTTCCGGCGGTTAAACCAAGCACGCAAATGACCTTTGCGCGGTGAGAACAAGAATGCAATCATAGCAACGATTCCTGTCACAACCGCAATCACACCGGCGTAGGATAAATCCATTTTGTAAGCCAGATGCACACCGACAATGGCATTGAAGGCCGCAATGATTAAACTGAGAACAATCACATGACTCAACCGATCGGATAAAAGATAGGCTGTTAAAGCCGGGCCCACCATAAAACCAACGACCAAAATAGATCCGGCGGCTTCAAAAGCACCAACCGCGGTTAAACTTACCAGCGTCATGAGCCCATAATGAAGAAAGGTGGTCGGAATTCCCAAGGAATGGGCGTATTGAGGGTCGAAGCTCGAAACCTTTAATTCCTTGTAAAAATGAAGCACATAGCCAAGGTTCACTAAGAAAATCACCACGGCGATCCAGAAAGCGCGTGGTCCAATATCATGACCCGCAATGACCATCCGGTCAAAGACCGTGAATCCCAACTGTCCCATAAAAACCGAGTCAATGTCCAAGTGAACATCCCCAGCATAGCGGGTCAACAGAATAATGGCAATACTAAACAAGAAAGGGAACACAATTCCGATGGACGCATCCTGGTCTAAGAGCTGTGTACTTCTTAAAGCTTCAATAGCCAAGACAGTAATGACCCCCACGATCGTTGCACCCACCATGAGCAGTGGTGAAGAAAGATCTTTGGTGATAAAAAAACCTATGACGATTCCTAGAAGAACCGTATGGGTGATCGCGTCGGATACCATGGTTTTACCTTGCAAGACCAGAAAGTTTCCGATAATTGCACAGGAAAGAGCGACTGCAACGGCCACGAAGGTAATTTGAATTAAGAGGCTCATAAAGATTCTCCTTTCTCCTGGGCCAGACTTTCTTTTAATTGGCGTTGACGACGAAGAGAACGACGGCGTCTCGCAATTAATCCACGTTCAGGTGCAAAACACACACTGATAATTGTGAGACACGTGGCGACGATTACAATGGTGGCACCTGTAGGAATCTGTTTGCCTGTGGAGCTCAAGAAGGTTCCTAACAAACCAGATATTCCACCAAAGAGGCCCGATAAACCGACAACGACTGACATGCGGTTGGACCACTGGCGAGCCGCAATGGCTGGATTCACAAGCAAGGCCGAAATTAAAACAACTCCGACCGATTCAAGCCCCATTACGATGGCTACCACAATCAGTAGAGACAAAAGAAAGGCAAAAAATCGGTAGGGACCCGGCAAAGTTTGGGCAAAGTGAGCATCGAAGGTAATGATCTTGAACTCCTTCCAAAAAACAATGACCAGTGCAAGAATTATCATTCCAATGATGATCAAAACATTGACTTCTTGCTTGAGCATTCCACTGGCTTGTCCAAAGATAAAATTATGCAGACCCGCTTGAGCGGCATTGGGCGTCTTTTGAACAGACGTTAACAGCGCTGTTCCTAATCCAAAGAAAGTGGATAATACCAAAGCCAAGGCGCTGTCTTGTTTGACCACAGAATTTCTTTGAGAAATAAAATTGATCAACCAGGAAGCCAACCAACCAAAAATTGTAGCTCCCGCTAATAAGGCAAACATGTTCTTGCTACCTGTTAAAATAAAACCAATGACAATTCCCGGTAAAGACGCATGCCCCAAGGCATCTCCCAAAAGACTTTGCTTTCTTAAGGTCAGGAAAACTCCCAATACTCCACTGAAAACACCCAAAAGTGCAGTACCCGTCGCTACCACTTGGAAAGTATGGTTATTTAAAATGTTGGCAATTGAATCCACATCACTCACCCTTCCCCTAAGTTATGGTCTTGTCGATAAGTTTCTTCAATATTGGCAGCCGTGTAAAACTCCTTGACAGGTCCTGCAGCCACGACTTCACGGTTCAAAAAGACCACTTGATCAAAATAATCTTCAACCGTATCCAAATCATGATGAACCGCAATGACTGTTCGTCCCAGTTCTGCCTGCTGGCGCAAGAGATCCATCAAGATTTTCTCCGTCTTCATGTCTACACCAGCCAATGGTTCGTCCAAAATAATGATATCCGCGTCTTCACAAAGAGCTCGGGCTAAGAAAACACGCTGGCGCTGACCGCCTGAAAGTTGTGAAATTTGACGATCCGCAAAAGTACCCATTCCGACACGTTCCAAATTCATCTTGGCAATTTCTCGGTCTTCTTTACTCGGTCTTTGACCAAACTTTAAGTGCCCATATCTTCCCATCAAAACCGCATCCAAAGCAGAAGTGGGAAAGTCCCAGTCTACACTGGTTCTTTGAGGCACGTAAGCTAAGCGGCGTTTGACTTCCTCATAACGATAAGATTCACCGTCCAATTGATAAGTGACCTGGCCGGCGATTGGCTTCAAAAGGCCCAACATCCCATTAAGCAGTGTGGATTTACCTGCTCCATTGGGACCGACGATGGCGGTGCGTTGCCCTTTCAAAAACTTTACATCCACGTTCCATAAGACGGGATGCCCATCGTAAGCAACGGTTAATTGATCGACTGTAATCGCATTATTAGTCATTTTCGAACCTACTTTCTAATTGAATCAAAACAATTGATAGTCATTAATTTTACTCTGGCCTAAACTTTTTCCTGAATCGATTTTTAGACCTTGTCAGGGAGAATTTTTGCAATAAGAAAACGGCGACCCTGTGAGTCAGCCGTAAAATTCTTATATCAAAGAGTTATTTTAAAGCATTCACAATGGTTGAAATGTTTGTCACATAACCGTCGATGTAGTTACCTGCTTTTTCTTCGTCAGTACCTAGGGCGTCTGAGTATAGCTCTCCGCCGATTTCTAGATTTCCACCTTTTGCTTCGACTGCTTCGACCAACGCTTTAACGTTACGATCTGAAACAGAACTTTCGATGAAACATGCTTTGATCTTCTTGTCGATGACAAGGTCAGCAACTTTAGCGATGTCCCCTGTACCAGCTTCGGTTTGTGTATTCAGACCTTGGATACTTTCGACGTTGAAGCCGTAGTTTTTACCAAAGTATGAGAAAGCGTCGTGAGCAGTTACTAGGTAACGTGATTCTTCTGGAACTTCAGCAACTAAGTCAGCAATTTGCTTGTCTAGCTCGTCCAATTCCTTCACGTATGCATCCGCATTGGCTTGGTAGTCTTTGGCGTTGTCTGGATCCACTTCTGCTAACTTATCAGCAACTAATTGAGTGGCTTGTTGCCAGATTTGGATGTCGAACCAGATGTGTGGATCTAGGTCTAAATCTTTGTCTTCGTAGACATAGTCAAGAACTTGACCGTCTTTAAGAGCTTCTTCCAATGAGAAGATGTTAACATCATCGGATTCTGCCATCTTTTCGAAGATATCTGTGAACATGGCTTCTAAGTGCAGGCCATTGTATCCTACTAAATCCGCATTGTTAACAGCATCAATGTCTGAAGGGGTTGGTTCATAACCGTGTGGGTCAACCCCAGGTCCCATAAGACCGGTCACTTTTACGTGCTCCCCGCCGACAACTTCAAGCAAGTCCTTCATGTGTGTGGTCGTAACAACAACGTCTAATTTCTCAGCTTCCGCTTGTGCGGATGGCGTTGAAACAAATAGACCACCGATCATTAAAGCCAGCGCAGCAAGAACTACCAAGCTTCTCTTAAATAAATTATTCATATAACCTATCGTCTCCTTTTTTATGATAAATTTAGTCTAGCCTAAAATATAATTTCTGTCAACTTCACTTTGATCAATTTATAAAATAGCGACAAATTTTCCCAGCGTTTTCTCTTCTGACCAATGTTCGTTCAACTCCTTTATTTTGATTCTTAGATTAGAAAACAAAAGGAAAAAGCCCCACTCTGACTTTAGGGAAGAGCTTTTGAAATAAAGACTGGCTTATGGGGTGTCCTTGCGTACCCAATACTCATAGGCATAGTCGACAGGATCTTCGGGATTGGTTTCACCGGGAATGGACGTTTCCAAGATAAAAACTTCTGGATCAATGGGTGGCATAAAAGTATCGCACTCATAGGTATGTCGAATATTGGTGCGGATAATTTTATTCACATCGTCCCAAAATAAATTAAAAATTTCTGTTCCACCGATGACCATGAGGGCTTCTTGAGTGGCCATATCCAAGGCTTCTTGACGATCAGTAATCACAGTCAGGCCCTGAATGTCGGCACCATAATGAGGATCTCGAGACAAAACAATTGTTTTTCGTCCTGGAAGTAGGCGTTTGCCGAGAGATTCAAAAGTTTTGCGTCCCATCAATATGGTATGTCCCATAGTTGTGTCTCTAAAGAACTTTAAATCATTGGGTAGATTCCAAGGCAATTGATTGTTGACACCAATGCCTCCTTGTTGGTCTTGGGCGTATACAAAGATAATCACTGGCACTCTCCTTTTTAAACGGCGATGGGTGCACGAATTCCTGGGTGTGGGTCATAGCCTTCCACTCGGATGTCATCCACACTTAATTCATCCATGGGCGTGTCTGAATCGATAACAAGCGTCGGTAAATCTTTAGGGTCACGGCTGAGAAGAAGTTCGGCTTGTTCCATGTGATTGGTATATAAATGGACATCGCCAAAGGTGTGCACGAAATCTCCCACTTCCAAACCGGTTTCACGGGCAATCAGATGGGTCAATAAGGCATAGCTGGCGATATTGAAAGGAACCCCTAAGAACAAATCGGCGCTTCTTTGATACAATTGACAGCTTAATTTTCCATCTTGAACGTAGAACTGAAACAAAGTATGACATGGAGGTAAGGCCATATTGGGCACACCTTCCGGGTTCCAAGCCGAAACAATCAAACGCCTTGAATCTGGATTCTCTTTGATTTGCTCAATGACGTCGGCAATCTGATCCAAAGTCTCCCCTTGACGTGTTTGCCAAGCGCGCCACTGTTTGCCGTAGACATCTCCCAATTCACCATGTTTTTGAGAGAATTCCAGATCATTTAGAACCTTGTCTTGGAATTTTGACATTTCCTCGTCATAAACTTTTTTGAAAGCATCATCTTCTAAGACGCGCAGACCAAAATCAGTCATGTTCGGTCCCGTATAGTCGTCGCTGTCGACGTATCTTTCAAAGGCCCACTCGTACCAAATGTGATTGTTGTGTTCCAACAAAAATTGAATGTTGGTATCCCCCGTAAGAACCAGAGTAACTCACTCAAGACATTGGCCACGAGACAAACAGTTCCAAACAAGAGAACCTTCCAGACGGAGGGTTCTTTTCGCGTCGTCCGATTGAGATATGGGTATAACCATTCCCCGAAACCCCGACGGTTTCAGAGAGGAGACACATAAGACGACATAGGAGACTTCCCGATTTCCCGACGATTTTAGAAGGATAGGAGTTTGAGTGAGGACCTCATTTCCTCTTCGGCAAACACCCCAAAGCAGAGCTTACAGGTTTTCCTGTAAACTCTGCTTTATTTTTTGATTAGATAGATGATCAAGTTAGGTTTTCCTATCTATGGGCTCTTACTTACTTCAACTAAGGACTATCTAGTAATCCCCCGAAACCCCGATGATTTTAGAGGGTAGAGATGCATTGAGTAAGCACTCTCATCTACCAAACAGATGTAATTTTTATCATCATTTATGGTACGCATGCCCCTTCATTATCCGAAACGCTCGGTAGATTTGCTCTACCAACACTAATCGCATTAACTGATGAGGTAATGTTATACGGCCGAAGCTAATGGATAAGTCTGCCGATTGTTTTAAAGATTTGTGTAAGCCGAGAGATCCTCCAATTATAAAGGTTACTTTACTCTGCCCGTAAGTTGCATAGTCATCTAATTGGCTGGCAAGTTCTTCCGATGAGATAAGTTTTCCTTCAATCGCTAGGACGATGACTTTGCGACTTGGGTCTAATTTAGCTTTGATGCGGTCGGCTTCTTTGGCTAAGACAGCCTCTTCTTCGACGTCACTCATATTTTCTTTAGTTGGTTCGTCCGCGAGTTCGATGACTTTTACGTTAGCGTAAGCATCGAGTCTTTTTAAGTATTCGGCGATACCCATTTTTAAATATTTTTCTTTTAATTTTCCTACAACAATCACTTCGATATTCATTTCCTCACTCCTTTGTCTGAATTATCATAGCATTTATCAGATATATTTTGTATGGTATTTACATTGAATTAATTATGGAAAGGTGCGATTAGGTTTGGCCATTACGATTGGGAACCGAAAAATTTCGACTTCTCTTCAATTAACATTAAGTTTTGTGCTTGTGGCATTTATCGGAAGTTTGATTTTATCTCTTCCTATCTTTCACCAATCTTCAACCGATGTAGGTTATTTCGACCACTTATTAACAGCGATTTCGCTTGTTTGTGTATCAGGTATGGCGGCTTTACCCATTGCTGAGACGTATAATTTAGCTGGGCAAGTGATTGCTCTCTTACTTATCCAAGTCGGTGGACTAGGTGTGATTACGATCTTAAACGTTGGGATTTTCTATCTTAACCGACGCCTTTCATTGCAAGATCAGTATTTACTTCAACAATCTTTAAGTCGGGATACGAACAGTAACTTGATGGATTTTCTATTATCAATTTATAAATTTACGATTTCTGCTGAGTTTATTGGAGCTTTAATTATTATGTATGATTTTGTTCCTCGCTTTGGCTTTGCTAGAGGGGCTTTTAATGCTTTATTCTTATCCATCTCTTCTTTTAGTAATTCGGGTTTTCATAATTTATACACAGATAGTTTAGAAGGCTTTTACAACAATCCACTGATTCTATTAACTGTTTCGTTTTTAGTGATTTCTGGTGGGATTGGTTTTTCTGTTTGGTTTGAATTATCTGAACGTGTCGGCAAGTATATTAAAAGTCGTCCACGGTCATTGAGGCTCGCTTTTCAACATTTATCCGTTCATAGTCGGATTGTTTTGGTCTTTTCAAGCGCGATTATCGCTTTAGGGACAGTCTTGTTTCTAGCTGCTGAATGGTCGAATCCTAATTCGATAGGGGATATGTCTCCGGGCTTAAAGCTCTTGAATGCATTCTTTAATACTACAAATACGCGTACGGCTGGCTATACTTCGGTGAATTACTTTGAGTTAAATCCTTTTACAAAATTAAGTTCTATGGTGCAGACAATTATTGGTGGTGCACCGGGTGGGACAGCTGGCGGGATTAAGGTCACATCGTTTGCGATTTTGGTCTTATTATTTAAATCTGAGGTTCAAAGTTATAACCATGTCGTGGCTTTTAAACGAATTATTCCATCGCGTATAGTGAAGCAAGCAGTGATTATTGTTTTATTCTTTGTCATTTTATTATTTGTTGGGTATGGGGCGATTTTATTAACTCATCCTCATCTTGATTCTTTGGATATTTTATTTGAGACAGCAAATGCCCTAGGTTCAGCCGGAATTTCTTTTAATACGATTGATTATTTAAATCCTTTTGGGGTATCTATCATGGTTGTTCTGATGATAGCCGGGCGAGTTGGGCCTATTACCTTACTGTTAGGTATTTTACAAAGACGTAATCGTGAAATACATTACGCAGAGACGAATATTTTCCTTGGTTAATATGAGAGGGGTTCAAAATGAAGAAAAAATTGTAGGTGTGCTTGGTTTAGGTATCTTCGGCGAGCGCGTCGCAACAGAGTTAAGTGAGTATGGGTGTGAAGTCATCGCCATTGATACTGACGCGGCTAAAGTTCAAAAGATTTCAGAACAAGTGACAAATGCGACGATTGGTGACTTTACAGACATTGAATTACTTCGAAATGTTGGGATTAATAACTGTGATGTTGTGGTCATCGCAACAGGAACTCACTTAGAAAGTGCGGTTCTTGCAGTGATGCATTGTAAGAAATTAGGCGTTCCTCAGATCGTTGCGAAGGCTCGTAGTTTGATGTTTGAAGATGTCTTGTATGAAGTGGGTGTGAGTGCGGTTGTGGCCCCGGAACGTGATTCTGGTCACCGCTTAGCATCGAAAATATTACGAAATAAAAT
This sequence comes from Ruoffia sp. FAM 26255, assembly GCF_045528525.1. Taxonomy (NCBI): domain Bacteria; kingdom Bacillati; phylum Bacillota; class Bacilli; order Lactobacillales; family Aerococcaceae; genus Ruoffia; species Ruoffia sp. FAM 26255. The sequence goes on from NZ_JBGQQX010000004.1 coordinate 63,812, forward strand.
TGATGAAGTCTTGCGTTTGGATGATGATACATCGATTATAGAATTTGAAATTCCTGAAGCTTGGATTGGTAAGCTGTTGACTAATCTTGATTTGCGTCGTAAATACGAGATTAACCTGATTGGACAACGATCTGAGCGTGGAGAGAATTTAACTGGGATTAATATCGCTGAGCCATTGCCAGAAGATGTTATCTTAGTTGGGATTGCGAATACGCATACGTTTGAAAAATTTGACTATCTTGGTCAACTGTAAATATGATTAAAACTCACTTCATACTTTGTGAAGTGAGTTTTTTGTTTTTATAGAAAGTTATCCACAATTCATGGTTGGTATTATTTTGAATTTTGTGTATTTATTTCGGATTTTATGTAAATAAGAGTCGTTTTTGCGACTTATCCACTAACAGATTGTGCATAAGTCTGTGCATAAGTCATTTTTCTGTTGAATACCCCATAATTATCATCTGGTTATTATTCTTTAACACTGATAGATGTAATTTTATTTCATTTTGTGTACTTATCCACACTTTTCAACAGTTATGCACAATTATCGGGGTGTTTTCTGTTGATAACTTGTTTAATTGTTGATAACTTAAGCTTGCATGTTTATACACATAGATTTTATTCACAAGCAGAATCCTTTAACTTCGTTTTTACAAAACAAAAAAACGATCTAGCATGACGCTAAACCGTTTCTTTGTTTCACTGACGCTTAGAAAAAGTGTTCTTGAGGAGTAAAATTGAAATATTGGGTAGATTTATTCAATTCATTTCACTTAACGTTGTGAGTTTTTATTGTACTGGTTGAGTGTTTGTAGTAGGTGATGCTTCTAATGTCACATCAATTTGTTGCTCTTCCCCACCACGGATAAGTGTTAGGGTAATTGTGTCGCCAACTTGGTATTCATAGAGTAATTGACGTAATACTTGGCCATCAGTAACAGGTTCGTCATTGATTGCGGTAATGACATCAAATTGTTCAATACCTGCTGCTTCGGCTGATGAGTTTGCTGCTACATCAATAACAACAGCTCCGTCAGTCATGTCTTCAGCTAAACCTAAATCTTGAACACGTGTTTCAAGGGCAAAGTAGTTCAAGTTAACAGTTGTTGTTCCGAGTACTGGACGGATGACTTCACCATTGGCTTCAAGCTGCTCGATGATTTGAGTCACATCGTTACTTGGGATAGCAAAGCCCATTCCTTCGACGGTCGATGTAGCAATTTTACTTGAGTTAATTCCGATCAGCTGACCACTTGAATTAACTAAAGCCCCACCAGAGTTACCTGGGTTAATCGCTGCATCCGTTTGTAGTAAAGTCATTTCCCAGTCTTCTGCCCCATCACCATCTGTATCAATTTGTAATGAACGGTTAAGTCCTGAGACAATCCCTTGCGTTACTGTTGAGGCGAATGTTGCTGAATCTAAAGGTGATCCGATAGCAATTGCTATGCTACCAACTTGGATTTCATCAGAGTTCGCAAATTCAATCACATCAGTAACACTTTCAGATGAGATTTGTAAAACTGCTAAGTCACTTAGCGCATCTGATCCTACTTCGGTTGCTTCAATTTGAGTTCCGTCATTTAAAGTGACTTCTAAAGAGTCATGTCCATCAATAACATGGTTATTTGTAACAACGTAAGCTATCTCTCCATCAACTTTATAAATAACACCACTACCTGTTCCCACTAGAATTGGTTCTTGTTGGATATCTTCCAGTTGTAATCCTTGCCCTTCAACATAGCCTCTTTGGCCAAATGGACTAGTTTGAACTGATTGGTAGTTTCCGACAGATACGACAGCTTCCTGTGTATCTTGCACTGTTTGGGTAATTGTTGATTCGAATTCAATTAAGTCTTCTTGCGAGTATGCGGTTGGTTGATCATCACTCAATAAGCCGAATCCTAGGACACTGACTAATGATAATACAAGGACAGTTCCCATAATTCCGCCGAACACACTACGCCAAAAGCTTAATGATTGAGTTTCGGTTTGTTGGTTTTTCTTTTTCACTAGCATCTTCCTTTCTAATATTTATTACATAATATATTCTAGCAACCATTTATGAAGCATTTATGAAAATTTATCAATAAAATTTGGATTATAATCTTAAGTCGTCTTAATCTTTATGACATCGCGTTAATATAAGATTGCTGTGACACTTTTTAGGTGTATCTTAAGTTAAATGGGTGATTGGTTTGGCTTGAGATGAGGCAACTTAAGACAAATCACAGTTCATTTCGCGTGAGCCAGCTCACATCACATTTTCAATATAAAAACCCCTCTTTATTAGCTTTGGCTAACTCAGACGGGTTGCTTATACGTTTATAGGCGTTTTAAGGGGGTTGCTTCGCCGGGATCGGTCATGTGTAGTAAGAAATCTTCGTTTACTGCAAAGTTGTTGTAACGTAAGATATCTTCCATTGAAGCCATCGCAAATTCTTTTGTATTGTTGTCACGGCTTAAGTGACCTAGGTAAATATCGGTCGTGTTGTTACCGATTAAGTCTTTCATCGCTAAGGCACCGTCTTCGTTACTTAAATGCCCTTTGTCGCTTAAGATTCTTTGTTTAACAGACCAAGGATATTTTCCGTAGCGTAGCAGTTCAATCTCATGATTACTCTCGATTAAGTAAGCCGAAAGATTCTTTAATTGGCTGCGTAAGCGGTCGCTGACGTAACCTGTATCTGTTAGCATCGCGAAATGTTTTTTGCCTTTTTGAAAAGCATAAAATTGTGGTTGAATCGCATCATGGCTGACACCATAACTTAACACATCAATATCACCAATCGATACAAGTGTATCTGGTTCGATATATTGACGGTTCTCGGATGCGATTTTTCCGATCATATTTTCCATGGCGCTCCATGTCTTAGCATTAGCATAGATTGGAATATTGTATTTACGCGAAAGGACACCGACACCGTGAATATGATCTTTGTGCTCATGCGTCACGAGAATCGCATCAATATCGCTCACCTGACGGTCAATTTGAGCATATAGGGCTTCGATTCGCTTGCCGCTGAGTCCGGCATCAATCATAATTCGGTGATTCATCGATTCGACATAAGTACAGTTCCCACTACTTCCACTTGCTAAAATGGAGTATTGCAATGTATCAAATGCGTCTTGAACACTTTTCTTTTCTTCTTTACCTGGCGTCGATCCAGGTATAATTATTTCAGTCATTTAATCACTCTTTACTTTCATTTTAACGTACTAGATAGCTTATCATTACAACTCGAGATTGGCAATGCTTATTGCTTACAAAAAAACATCTATCAAGCAAAATGTGCCTGATAGATGTTTGGCTAGTTTGGTTTAGAAACCACCGGTTCCCCCACCGCCACCTGATCCTCCAGATGACCCACTAGAGAAGCCACCACCAAAACCTCCCGTATTCGACCCAGAGTATTTGCTTTGTGCTGGAGCGCTACTTGTCACGGATTGGCTAATCGATGGTCTGACAACTTGGTTAATCCAGTAAGGGTTACTGTAGATAACCATTGGCATTGCCATTTGACTCAATTCTTCCATACCATATTCTTTATTCATGGCTTCAATCACTTTATCTGCCACATCTAAGGAAATCGCATAAACTAAAAACTCTTCCCAGAGAGGCAGTGAAGCAACTTCACGCATGTTGAAATTCCCTATATCATCTAACATATTCGCAAAGCCTTTCCACTCTTTAATCATCTTATCTTGTTCGTAAGTTCGAATAGGTCGAAGTGTCGTCAATAATAAGATGACAATGGCTAAGATCAAATTCACTGTGAAGGCTAGTAAAATCGGCATAATATGTTCTTGTAGTGGTGAATCTAAAGTTAAAAATAGTAAAACAAATAACATAATCACACTTGCAATAACAGCTAGAACAGCGTAACCAACGGAATTATTATATTCTTTGGGTTGATTTTTAACTTGTTCACCTTTGACTTCAACGTAATTAGCAAACTGTGTCCATTTACGGTATTTTTGCTTTTTAGTATTACGATTACTTTGAATATCTTCTTCGATTTGACTGAGTGTTGTCGGTTCATTGTTTGGAAGTAAGTATTCATAAACATAGCGTTCATGCTTTTGTAAATCAAATAAGTCAGCTTCTTCTTCAACCGGCGATACACGAATGGTTGACGCGCTTTTGCGTTTTAAAAGACCCCGTTTTTCTCGACTGACTTCTTCTACTTTGATATATCCTTTACGGGCTAAATCAATAATTGTTGCCGAGAAGTCATCCGCAATTGGCTTATCACGAAAAACCGCTGTTGCCATAATGGCGGGTGTTAACTCTTCTGGTAAAGAATAGACATGTTCTGGGACATGCGCTGGCTTTGGATTTAGTTTACGATGATTACGGAAGTAATACACCCAAGCAAAGATAGTCACGAGTGGGAAGCCAATTAAAGCTAAGATGACCCACAACCAACGGCGTTGTTGTGAACTTTCATGCGCCTCTCTATCTGCTTCGACGGTTGCTTCAGATCGCTCAATAATCTCATCTTTCATATTTGCTTGAACGATATTTTGGTTATTTGGTGTTAATGCGGTTGGGAAGATTGCATTAACTTCCACGAATTGATTTGGTGGATTGTCTGGCACTGTGATATCGATGTAACTTTGATCGCCTTCAGTGACCGGCTGAATTTCTCCGTTATAAGGTCCATAACCCCACGCTCGGAAATCATCTGGGTTTGAGACACTTCCGGGTAAGTAAATTCTTGCATCGACCGCAAAGTCATCGTCTGTATTTTCCGGAACGATCTTGCGGTTAATCTCGGCAGTGTCATTATAGTTAGTAATTAATTCTTCTAGTGTGTATTCGAATACAAAATGCACCGTCTCGTCCTCTGCTGGATTAAATACTTGTAGTCTAAAAATCTGACCATTATCGGATACTTTAAACGTTCCAGGTGCTTCGTTAAAACTTTCATTGAGGTAATTAATATCGCCGGTTTCTTCATCTAAAATTCCGACACGATAATCGGTTAGAGTGTAACCCCCATAATCGATATTGTGGTAAGCACCATTCATATAATCGACATCGAATGTGTAGATTTCTTTAAAAGACACATCCCCATCCGACGAAATTTGTCCTGTAATATCTGCTTCTGTTATATCAAAACTAATATCCTGGGCACTCACGGTTGAAATTGTCATCAGCGGCACAAGAATAAAGAGCGAGAGTAACAAGCTCAATATATTTCGGCTCAAACGATTTAAATTCATTTGGCTCACCTAACTTTCCATTCATTATAATAGTATTTTACCATGTATAGGATGCATTCGCACACTAAAGCATGAATTACTTTTTAAAGACTTCTTTTTGAACATGTGTTACGGGTAATTATTTAAAAAGTTTGTCTACTCAAGACAAACCAATCACCCATTTGGCCTGAGTTGCGTCAACTCAAGACAAACCGATCACCCATTTGGCGCAAGTTACGTCTACTCAAGACAAACCGATCACCCATTTGACCTGAGTTGCGTCTACTCAAGACAAACCGATCACCCATTTGACCTGAGTTGCGTCAACTCAAGACAAACCGAACAGCCATTTGGCGCGAGTTGCATTTTAAATCACGATCCCCAAAAAAACCGCTCCACCACAATAGTGGCGAACGGTTCTTACTAATTAAATTGCTTCCGGTTAACTGTATTTCCTCGAATACTATCGACTAATAAAGTAAAGCGGCCATTCGGATTGTCATACACGATTTGCCAGGCAGGTGAATAGACGTTTAAGCCGTCTAATTGCGTCTGGCGGTAATAAACTAATATCGAATAATGAATTACCGAACCGTCTGGGATTAAAGTTTCCACACGACGATCAATAATTTCTAAAGCTTCACGTTCGGATAAGATGGTCCGGTCTCGGTCAAGCTCTGTAACATTGCTTTGGAAAGTTTGCGTATAACCAGTCATCATAAAGTTTTCATCCAAATTAATTCGGATTTCTGCTGTACCATCCACAATCGGACGCCCGTCAAAGGCGGTCATTCGAGCATAGATGACTTGTTCTGAATTAACATACCAAATATTTCGGTAAACATCTCCAGAGATAAATAAGGCTGGGTTCTCCAAAAAGTCTTGAAGGGCTTGCCGTTGTTCATTTGAAAAACCCGTTGTTTCAGCTGTTAAGCCGAGTCCTAAATCCATCGGTTCTGATAAAGTCCCAGTCAGCATGCCTTCTTGATTCACAGATACATCTTCGATTTCAAGTTGTGAAATATTTTCAGCAAGATGATTATTAGTCTCTGATACGACGAATGGGAGTTGATATTTTTCAGTCGATAATTCATCAAAAGTAACGCCACGATTTGATAGATTTTCTTCAATGGATAACTCAATCTGTTCAGTTGGTAAACTGGTTACTTCAGCTCGATTAAACAACATGAATAGTAAGTAAATATCGAATACTAGAAAGAAAAACACTAATACGATTTGAATGCGTTTAAAGTCCACTAGTCAGCTCCCCCTTCACCAAGTACTTGAGTATTCCAAATATCCACAAAGTCGTCGCTTTGAATTTCTTCTAAAGTATAGTGCTCACCGTTTAATTGGAAGAACCAAGTCGGAATGAGCTCTGCTTTTCTAAACATTTCCATATCTTCTTGCCATTCATAAGCCATAAAGATATCTTCAAAGCCATTCACTGTATAACCTCGTTCTTGAAGCACTGCTAAAATTTCTTCATGATTCATCAATTCATACTCTTGTGAAGCCGTGTCGATATGCGTATAAAAAGTCAACATCGGTTGGTGGTATCGGAAGATATCCCCACTCAAATCGCCACGCATCTGAACGGAGTTCGCTCCATAATCAGGCATGTTTGAGCTTGTTAAGATGGGTAAATCATTGTAGTAACGTCTAAAAGTAATGAAGTTATTCTCTTGATGGAATAGACGAATATCGCCTTCCCAATACTCAAATTGTTGCACCATACTAAAGGCATTACGGAATTTCTCAACAGTCGTTCTTGGCTCACCCGGATCTGCCCGGCTGATTGTTAAGTCAAACTGCTGAGTCGTTCGGTTCACATCAAGTGTATTAATATAGTTTTGATAACGGAATACTTCGTCATCATCACTATTTGCTACTTCAGTCGTATTAAAGCCAGTATTATCAAACAAATCACTGACATGAAGATTTTCTGGCAATACATCCAGGGTAAAGAGTTGCGACTGTAAGTTTACACTATTGACTGGCAGGTAAATTGGCTTATCTGCGCCTTGATAACGAATCACTTCAAGCAAATCTGAGTTCTCTAAAGTAATAGCATTACGCAATTCATCTTTTCTTAAATTCGTTGATAATTCTGCTTCAATCACACGTTCTGTCTTAGAATCAATTAAGTAAACTCCACGCTCTTCTTGCGAAGTCAGTGGAATAATAATTCGATCAATTAAAATATCTGTCGGTATCTCGTCTTCAATGGATAATACTCGCGTGTATGCTCCTAAGGGAATACGCGTCGGTAATTCCATCTGCAGATGATCAACATCTAATAAATTATTAAGTAACTGCGGATCTTCCATATATGACACATTATCAACTGAGATGGGTCTACTTTCAATTAAAGAACGCAATGTGTTGATAGTTGCTTCATCACGAATGAAGTAAGACTGTTGGCCTAATCGAATAATATACTCATCCGTTGAGACAACATCTTGAAAACTTAATCGCGTGGGTGAGTAGTAATTAGCAGTTGATTGAATGGTTTCAGTCGCTATCTCTTCCTCTGTCGGAGCTGATTCATTACCAATAATACTTTCAAATGTGTTGATATCATAAAGAATGAAGTATGAGAATAAGAAACTAATCGCAACTAATATAACGAGCACGACTGTGATCCCTGTATTTTGTTTTCTCATCAATTAACCCCACTCCCCATCTAGCTCGGTGAATTCGGTATAAGGTAATTCAAAGTTAAAGGTTGAGCCTTCACCTTCAACACTATCTACCCAAATTGAACCCCCATGTAATTCGATAACCTCTTTAGAAATCGCAAGGCCGAGTCCACTACCACCTTGTTCACGAGACCGCGCCTTATCAACGCGGTAGAAACGATCAAATAATTTCTCAGCGTCTTGCTTAGAAATTCCTAACCCTTCATCGGTGATACGTACAATGACACTACGGTGGTTATCTTCAATTTTAACTGTAATGGTTCCCCCATCGGGTGAATATTTTACGGCATTATTTAAGATATTATCAACCACCTGAGTCATTCGGTCCTGGTCAATATCGACATAGATATCCCGTGTTGTAAATTCACGCACAAAATTATAATTCCCTGCATTTGAATCCGATTCTAAAGTGAAAACTAACCGGTCTATGATATGGTTAATAATCCGTTTCAAATCAACGTAGTCGGTCTGAAGGGTAATCTGGCCCCCATCCATCTTAGATAAATCCAGTAAGTTTGCGATCATCCGAATCATACGATTACTTTCTGATTGAATGACTTCTAAAAATTGCGGCGCAATCTTCTCGTCACGCCAAGCACCATCAGATAGGGCTTCACTATAACTTTTAATACTTGTTAAAGGTGTACGCAATTCGTGCGACACATTTGATACGAAATCGCGTTGTTCTTGTTCGGTCTTCTCTTGTTCTGTGACGTCTGTTAACACACACACAACTCCAGTAACAAAGCCGGTTTCTCGACGAATAATCGAGAATTCACCTTTTAAAATCGAATCTACACCTTTATCACTGTGATTAATCATCACTTCAGTATCTTTTTGTAGTAATCCTTTTAAAGCAATTTGCGATTCGATATTTAATAATCTTAAAATCGAATGACCAATCGCTTGTTCTTGACGAATATTTAACAATTGCAAGGCACGGTCATTTACTAATAGGACGCGTCCTCGTTGGTCTGTCCCAATCACACCATCGGTCATGTGACGAAGAATTCCGTCTAAACGTTGTCTTTCTGACTCGGTCGATTCTTGGGCATCTTTTACTTTGACGGCTAACTCATTAATGGTCATCGTTAACTCACCCAACTCGTCATAACCGTACACTTCGGCCGGGTAATTATAGACTCCTTCCGAAATACGCAAGGCTTGTTGTCGCATATTCTCTATCGGACGAGTTAAACCTTGACTTAAGACAAAGGAAATCAGTAAAGCAACGCCTACGGCTAAAATCGAAGACTGGAGAAACAGGTCGATAATATTATTATTCTGACTATAAATTTGCTCCATATTAGCTTCAATAACTAACACTCCGAGTAACGTCGTTTGCGTTGTCCCAAAGATAGGCTTAATTAATTTGTAAATCGGTGCATCTGTTTCTGGGTCTGAGTATTCACTGCGTAATTCATTTTGATAGAGTAAGACATTACGCGCATCGGCATCCGTAGTTTGGTTCCCAATCGAACTTTGATCTAATCCCTGATTCGTCGCAATGATCGTTTGCGCATTATTAATCACTTCAAGGCGCGCTGGCGCTGTTGAGCTAAAAGTTTCTAAAGTTTGACGCAATTGGTTGAGCACACTTTGTGACTCTTGATCTGAATTGGATAATATCGGTGTGATATTATTCGCTAAAAAGTCCGCTTGTGTATTAATTTGTACTTTAAAATTATCTACCGTTTGTGTCTCTAACTGGTCAATAAAGATAACTCCAATAAATTGGAATGTGATCACTAAGATAAATACAAATAGTAAGGGTATTTTAAAGTATATCGATTGGAAAAAGCGAAAAGGTCTTTGCTTCATCGTTGTATCTGCTCCAATCTTTCTAAAATTTTAAGTTCTGAACACAATAATAACATGTTGGTGTCTCCTTAATTCAAACATTTTAATTCTAAAAAACATATAGATTCAGTTTATTGATTTTTAACTATAATTACAAGCTAGAATCTCATTTAATTTACTTTGAATCAAGAGCATTGTGTTCTTATTATGTATACAAGAAGTGCCTGCTACGCGAAGGAATCCTTCTGCAAATAGCAGGCACTTTATCTTGTATTTAATTATTCTTGTTCAGGATTTTTTAAAAAGTATCCAACACCACGACGGGTAATAATATACGTCGGGTGACTTGGTTGATCTTCGATTTTCTCACGTAATCGTCTAATTGTTACGTCCACTGTTCGGACATCCCCAAAATAATCATAGCCCCATACTGTTTCTAGTAAATGTTCACGGGTCATGACTTGTCCAATATGTTTCGCTAAGTAGTGAAGTAATTCAAACTCACGGTGAGTCAGTTCTATTTCTCTACCTAATTTCGATGCAATGTATGCATCTTGGTGAACAATTAATTCGCCTACTTTGATTTCATTCGCATTATTTTCATCTTCATCAACTTCTTTTAATGCGTTACGACGTAGGTTCGCTTTTACACGAGCCATTAGTTCGCGGTTAGAGAATGGTTTCGTTACATAGTCGTCAGCACCTAATTCCAGACCGAGTACTTTATCAATCTCAGAATCTTTTGCCGTTAACATAATAATCGGCACAGCACTTTCTTTTCTAATTTCTCGACACACTTCCAAGCCATCTTTTTTAGGTAACATTAAATCTAAAATAACGAGGTCAGGTTTTGTTTCTTTAAATTTTTCGATTGCATCTTCGCCATCAAAACTTGTGACAATTTCATAACCTTCGTTTGATAGATTGAATGTAATTATATCCGAGATTGGCTTCTCATCGTCGACAACAAGTATCTTCTTCATATAGTTTTCCTCCTTACATAAAGGATTAATATTTAGGTAGGTCAAATATTAATTAAATATATATCGTATTAATTATACAGTTTTATTAAATATAGTCAAAATTGTCACAATAAATTAAGGTTTTCTTAATTATTTATGACTAAACAAGAAAAGCAAAGTAGTCGAATATTTCATTCCCCTACTTTGCATATTAACCTAATTTATTCAAAAAGTCATTTTAAAGCCCTTCAGATTAATGAATAAGGACTGGCATACCTTCATATGCGTTAGCAAAAACATCTGCCATCACATCAGGTGGTGTATTAATACATCCAAGTGATCCTGATACTTGATAAGTGTTTCCACCAAAGTTACTTTGCCAACCAGCATCATGGATACCTTGACCAGTATCATCAAATGGTAACCAGTAATTTACGGGTTGTACATAATCACGCTCTGTACGAGGGTTATATCCTTCTAATTCTGCGTCTTCTTCTTTATCCCAGATTGAGTAAGCACCTGGCACAGTATCTGTTCCGATTTGCCCTGTTACAATTGGTGTTTCAACTACAACTTGACCATCAACATAGACCCACATTGTTTGGTGATCAACACTGATTTCAACGTAGCTATCCCCAATATCATTGCCTCCAGTATTGTAACCTGTCCCCACAATAGTTGGTTGACGTGATACATTCTCGCCAGCTTGTAAATCAGCTAAAATGTTTTGCGTTTCTGATTCACGGTCAATGGACCAACCTAATGTTCCGGGTTCAACCGTTACTTCACCTTCAGAAGTACTTTGGAATTGACGTGGTTTGTCATAAGTTGCGTATTCATCATTTAATGTTCCAAGGTATTCGTAAATTAATTCTTGGTCATAAACAATATCGTTATTTGAATCAAAGTAAACCCACTCTTCAATTGTTTCTTGAGGAATTGTGACATTGTTTCCAGCAATTTCAAGGTTAATTTCGGTGTTTTTAGCTGTTTCAATTTTTTCCATGACTGAATCGATTTTTTCGTCATGACTTGATACTTCAGGTTCTAAGTAAGCTGAATTAATTTCGATTGATTCTTCACCATTTTGAACACCGTTCATAATTAATTCTTGAACTTTATCAATATCTAATTGATTTCCTTCTTCCGCTTCAGTAACGTAGTAACCTTGCGCTTCAGTATATTCAATCGTTGCATCTTGAGCCGCTGTACGGTCTTCATTACTTAAACCTAGATCCGCTAATTGTTTGTTTAATTTTTGCTCGTCTAAATTCATTGTTTCCATTAAGCCACCATCATGGTTTTCAGATTGGAAGTAACCTGTAATCCACTCATTTGGGTTTTGGCTATTGTAGGTTTTTGTTAAAATTTCACCCGTTTGTAATTCTGGTTCCAATTCACCTAATTGAATCGAACCAACTTCTTGGCCGTTCTCAGTAATTTGGAAAGTTTTGCTGTAGATATCCTCTTGAATTTTTTCTTCCGCTTCAGGGAGTGTTAAGTTACTAATATCAACACTTCCAAAAGTTGTATTTGCTTGGAATTTCTCAGCATAATATCCGATACCTGCACTATATGCCACAATTATGATGACTAGTGCCGATACAACAGAGATAATTAGTTTTTTCATTTGTTCACCTCAAAAAATTTAATATTCGTTCTTTTAAATAACAAGACCTCATTCAAATATATATTTTAGCATGTAAATGTGAATAAAGTATAAATATTACTTAACTATTGTGTGGCGGTTGTGTGACAAATTTTCTAATCGCGTGTGCGACTCCATTCTCATTATTCGTTAAAGTCAGCTCATCGGCCACTCTTTTTACTTCTGGATGGCCATTTTCCATTGCGACTCCTAAACCAGCCATTTTAACCATTTCGTAATCATTTAGTTCGTCCCCTATGGTCATAATGTTTTCAGCTTTAATATCTAACAGTTGGATTAAAGCATTTAGACCATTAGCTTTATTCGCTAATTTAGGAATAAATTCAATTGCAACGGGTAAAGAGCGGACAATATGAACTTGTTCATATAATTCATTAGGAATTTTTTCTAAATAATCATCGATAAATTCAACTCCACCAAAGACAACGATTTTATAGAGTGTCTCTAAGTATAGAACTTCTTCAAATTTTGTCAATGTAATATCAGTACTTAACGTTTTAGCATCTTGTACAACCGTTGGATTCGCTGTCTCATCATCAACTAAATACAGCTTGTCTGGATCAAAGGCAACCATTTGAACTTCTTCACTCCGGTACTCTTTAAAGACATCATAAATTGCTTGACGGTCTGCTTCAGTTAAGATTGTTTCATGAACAATATTTAAGTCAGGTAACTGATGGACAACTGCCCCATTTTGTAAGATTAAATATTCATCGCCATGCCCTTGTGGCAGCTGTTTAGACAAATATTGAATACTTGGTAGCGTACGTCCTGTACAAATAACGACTTGAACACCTTGTTCAATCGCCTCTTTAATTGCGTCTACATTTTCTTGCGACAAAGATTTGTCATCTCTTAGTAAAGTCCCATCTAAATCAATTGCTACGAGTTGAATATCACGTGTCATTTATGCTACTTCCTTTCTGACCATTAAAAGGCCATCGCCAAGTGGAACGAGTGTTGAACGGTTTGATTTATCATTTAATACAGTATCGAACAATTCATTTAATTTACGATGAATTTTTCTAACGCGTTTTGGAATTTCTGCTTCATCATCTAATACTGTACCACCTTGAAATACATCGTCAATAATTAATACGCCTCCTTGACGAAGTAGACGCATACACTCAGGATAAAATTCGATATATTTCGCTTTGGCACTATCCATAAAGATTAAATCATATGAACCTTCTAAGGTCGGCAAGACATCCGCTGCGTCTCCTTCAATTAGAGTAATGCGATCTTCTAGACCCAGCTTTTTAAAGTTTTCTTTGGCACGTTCATACATTTTCTCATAGCGGTCAATGGTCGTTAAATGCCCATCTGCTTGTAAATGCTGTGCCATTAAACTTGCTGAGAAGCCGATGGCTGTTCCGATTTCTAGAACTTGACTTGGTTGCATGGTTGCAGTAAAGAAATCAAGAAACTTCGCTGTTTCATGCGGTACAATCGGAATGCCTAATTCATTCGCGTAAGCTTCAATCTCACCAAGTCCTCCCTCAAAGTCAAGTTGGCCTTCACGCATAAAGTCAACAACTTTTTGCATCACGATTGGGCGGTGCATCATTTCGTTTAACATGTTATTACTCCTCTATTCAATATTCTCCAAAAAAAAACGAACTTTGGCGCTTGATCAGTCCTAGCTGGCCGACTCAAAGAGTACCGAAAGTTCGTTAGACATACTTGATTATTGGTCACTCTCTCCAGAGTCTAAGTCCAATAATTCTTCTACTGTTATATCACTCGCATCTGCAGTGACGTCATGGTATAAGTTATAATCACTCGAAATTTTCTGATCGTCATCATATTCCACGTGAATTCCACGAATTCGACCGTTATCAATATGACTTGTCGTAATCACATAATCACTTGCTCTTAGAACAATTCGCTCGTCATCGTCTGGCACATAGCCTAGATGATAAATAATCAGACCAGCAATTGTATCTACTTCATCATTTTCTAATTCAACATCAAAATACTGATTAAATTTATCAATTGGTAAAATACCATTCACATAATAATTGTTATCATCGATTTTACGTATGTCACCTGCTGTTGAGATATCTGTCTCATCTTCGATATCCCCAACAATCTCTTCTAACACGTCTTCTAATGTAACAATCCCTTCAACCCCACCATACTCATCTCGCAGTATAGCCAAGTGAGTTTCTTCACGTCGGAATTCAACTAATAAGTCATCAACAAAGACTGTGGATGGTACAAATAGTGGCTCACTTGATATATCAAGAATATCAATATTATCAAAACCAACTGTTCGTGCGTGTTTCAATAAATTCTTCATATGAACAACACCCACAACATTATCTTTTTCACCTTCATAGATAGGAATTCGTGAGTAAGGTGTATCTAGCAACGCTTCAATATTCTCATCGTAGTCATCTTCAATATCAACCATGATTGTATCCGTACGTGGCACCATGATTTCTCTAGCCATCTTATCATCTAAAGATAGGACACCTTGAAGCATTGAAAATTCAGCTAAATCAATAGAACCTTCTTTTCGACTTTCAGCCATTAACACTTTCATCTCATCACGAGTGAATGTTTCATCATTCTCTGAGAAATCAAGAGGTGTTAGTCGCTGTAATAATCCAGTTGAAGCTGATAATAGTGCAATAAAGGGACGGAAAATTTTCTGAATCGTTCCAATAATACCACTTGTACCCATGGCGATTTTTTCTGGCATTTGTAATACCACTTGTTTTGGAAACAATTCACCGAACACTAAAGTAATATAAGACAAAATTAACGTAACGACAACAATCGCAACTGTTACTGCTCCAGGAAATGTCGGTAGCAAAGCTGAGAATCTGTCAGCAAATGAAGTCGCTGCAGAGGCACTGGATAAGAATCCCGCTAAAGTGATCGCAACTTGAATAGTTGCTAAGAAATCATCAGAATTCTCTAATAATTCCAAAACCCTTTGAGCTTTCTTATTACCTTCTTCTGCTAATGCTTTCATTTTAGACTGGTTGACTGATACGAAGGCAATTTCACTTGCTGCGAAAAACGCGTTAATTGCCGTCAAGACTATAATTACTATGCCTTGTGTCCACAAGGACCCCGAGGAACCCATTATTTTCTCTCCTTTTAATAATTCAATTTTTTCTTTACGCCGATTGTAAAATTAAGCTAGACAACTAAAACAGCCATTTGTGGTACACTCAACTTGTAATTCCGACCAAAGAATACAAAGGAGTGACCACAAATGACCTACACCCATCTTACCACGGATGAACTGGTGA
>NZ_JBGQQX010000005.1:0-70642 GCF_045528525.1 Ruoffia sp. FAM 26255
AACCAATGAGAACTCTAACGGTTTACTGCGTGAGTTTTTTCCTAAGAAAACAGACCTCGCTAGAGTAATTTCCCAAGAACTCAACCAAGCTTTGTGGTTAATGAATAATCGACCTAGGAAATGCTTAAATTACCAAACACCTTTGGAAGTATTTTTACACGAACTCTTATTAATTGAGTAAATAAAAAATTGTCGCAATACTTATTGCAATTCAACTAAAAAAAAGAAGCCTTCGGGCTCCTTTTAGTGATGTTTGCGTATCGCTTTTAGCATCATAATATTGTCTTCAAAATCATATTCGACAACATCAATGAGTGCTGACAAAACATCGACATGGAATTCGTCATCTCTTAAACCTAATAGGTCTTCGTAATAATCTTCCACTTCGGGTTGTTGAGTTGCTCGTAACTTTTCGATAACAAAATCGAGGTCGGAAGGTTCTGAATCGATCTGACCCGTGATTGTTATTTCACTTTGATGATCAAAGAGTCCAAAGTGAATGTTTGCCTGTGTCATACCACTGTTATAAAAGTAATCCAATAACTCATTCATAATCAACTTAATCTTTCGATATTCCCTCACGCATCTCATTCCTTTCCCTAATTCCGTCTAGGACAGGTACAACAGTAGCTGCCACGAAACCTCCAGCAAAGCCATTGTTATACAAGTTTAAACCTGCATGAGTTATACCCGTATTTGGAACTAACCCTGCATGTAATAATCCTACCAGAATTCCGGCCTTCCATCCATAGTGGCCTGCGATTGGAGCCAAGGTTGTTCCAAATAAGGCCGAAAGAAGTGATGCTGTTGAACTAGGTTCGTCTACTGCCATCATGACTTGCATGGCGAATATCCCAATTACAACGGGTGTTACGTTAAAGATATGCTTACCAAACGTACCAAAACCAATAACCGTTAAAACGCCACCTATCACGGCTCCTTCAAGCGTACCTCCTACAACCCAAACATAAGCTAAAGAGGCTAGACCTAAGACACCCATATTAATAAAGGTTAAACCAACTCCATAATCCGTCACGAAGTCTGAGATTAAACGGCCTGAATCTTTCTTAAATATCCCATATCCCTTGAAAGACTTACCATTTAACATGAAACCAATAACAAGTAAAAAGAGTGAAAAAGCCACGAAGAATGCTTCAACTTCGATAATGGAATGAGTTTGTATAATCGGATCATAAGTCGTCGTTAAGTCAAATACTCGCATAATACTCGCGATAATCATACCTAAAACTCCAGCCGTAAAGCCCATATTATACAAATTATATCCTTGGTGAAAACGTAAGAAACTTGATCCCATTGGATGAATCGTAAAACCAATGAAGACTCCAACCAAAACTCCTAAAGGAACACTAACCCAATATGACAAACCTTGTCCAAAGGTAATAATACTTACAACTGGTGCTAAAGTCGTTGCAAATAACGATGTAAGTAGAAAGTTACCTATCGGCATATTCCTATATTGACTATAAAGCAGTGTTCCTAGTGTTATCGGAATTGAATTATATAAATTCTTACCAAAAAAGGCGAAGCCCATAACTGTAAATAAAGCCGCTACTAATGGGCCAGTTATCTTTGTAGAAAATCGCTTAATTGCCATCGCATTAATCAACATCAGTAAACCAGCGTTGACAAAAGTTGCACCGATTCCCCCTACTTCAAAGTAATCCGTAATCAGATTACTCGGTGAGGTTAAAATAGCTAAGAAACCATCCCATACTTGATTTAATGGATCTACTAACAAACCAAATAGGATAAATATAAAAGAAACTAAGTATAAAAAATTGGCCTTGACTGAATCTTTAGTGAAAAAATATTGAGTTATTTTTGCGTTCATATTTGTTTTTTCAACCTCTTCTCCCATCCGAAACCTCCCATAAAATTCTAATACAAATATATTACCAATTCTCAATCTTTATCACAATAATTAAATATTAAAAAACACTAAATAGACACTTTTAAATTTGCTTCATATTTTCGAGCTGTTTTCGTTATAATGGGGTTACGTATTTTATGCGAAAGAAAGGACGATGAGAATGAACATTACAGTTTATTGTGGCTCGAATCCTGGTAAAAATCCAAACTTTAGCTTAGCAGCTACTAAATTAGGAACTTGGATTGGACTCATTAATAAACCAACCGTGTTTTACAATGTTGACGGCTATTATGAGTCTCTGAAGGAGCAGTTTGACCGCATGGTGCAAGAAGAGTTCCTTAAACTTGATGTTCGGGAAATGTTTCTCTTTTCCGAATCGCTTCAAGAGATTGATACGTTCATTCGTGAACATTCATAGGGGATGATGTGTCCTTGAGATTTTCTCAGGGGCATATAAACGCAGATTGTGTCCCTGACATTTTCTCAAGGACATATAAACGCAATTCGTGTCTCTGAAATTTTCTCAAGGACATATACACGCAGATCGTGTCCCTGAAATTTTCTCAAGGACACTTCATCCTCAAAAATTACAATTATCCAAAACAAAAGACGACTCAACACTACAATTGTTGAGTCGTCTTATTTATTAGGCAAGTTTTGCCGAAACCTCACCGATTAAAATTTGCGAATATGCTTGTCTAAGTAAAATTTATGTTTAATTTCTAAAAAGCGCTCGAATTCAATCAGAATATGATATAAGAGTGCGCGCGTTTCAAATTCTTCTCGATTTTTGGGTAAATCACTGCTACGATAATAGCTATACAATTCACTAATACTTTCTAATAAACCTTTTCCACTATTTGTTTGCGCAAATTCATCTGAAGTGAGTTTAAACATATTTGCTAAAGTTGTATTTTGTTCAGTTCTTAATGAAATGTGTTGCAGGGAATCAATCATCCGCTTTAATACATCTGCTTGTCTAGATCGCATTTGAGCGTAGCGAATGAAGTAATCGTCTTTAGTGAATATTTGATTCTCATATTCAGATAAAGCGAGTTGTCTGAAATCTTCTATAGACGTATCGACATGTTCTACTTCTGCCCGAATTAAAGGTATATCAAAATCATTTTCAAGTAATCTTTGATTAATTAATTCCAATACTACTCGGAAATTTTCTTCAATTTCTTTAATTCCTTTTTTTAATTTAGGTTTTTGATTTGGCATCCATAAATTAAATAAAATCGCCATACCAGCGCCAATTACCATAATTAACACACCGTTGAGTTGCCACTGCCAGGACACACTTTCTGCAATGACAAAGTGCGTGACCAAAACTGAAATCGGTGCGATCGCTGCTTGGAGATTCATGGTGTAAGCCACCGGTATAAAAATAAGTAAATACAGACCGAATGCCCATACTTGATACCCAAATATTAAAAATATGATGGTCGCAATCGCAAAAGCAAGTACCGTAGCGATTAAATAAGTCAGGGAAATCTGACGAGACGCTTTACGTGTATCTAGCAAAGTTAAAATCGTAATAATTCCTGTCGCCAGTGAGTTTTCTAAGCCGATAAATTGTGCGATGTAAATCGCGATAGTGGCCGCCAGTGTTATCTTTATTGTCCGAAGTCCAAGTGACATTCAATCCCTCCATTACATTCTGACTTTCTTTTATATATAATAGCATGTATACCACATTTTAAATAGGAGAGGTACTTACAATGATTTTTGAATATGAACATTTAATTCAGTTTTATGAAACAGATGCAATGCGCATTGTGCACCATTCCAATTATTTGCGTTGGTTTGAAGAAGCCCGTCTCGTTTGGCTATCTGATATTGGCTACAGTTATAAGCAAATGGAAGACGAAGGCATCATGATTCCAGTACTTTCTGCTCAAGCTGAATATAAACAAATGCTTGCTTTTGGCTCAACGGCTATCATTCGATTGCGCATATCTCACTTTACACCTGTAAGAATGACTGTTGAATATAAAGTATATAATAAAGAAACGGGCGATTTAACAACGACAGGATCAACATCGCATTGTTTCCTAGATGCCGAAACTCAGCGTCCACTTTCTTTAAAACGTAATCATCCAGATATTCTTGCAACATTTGAAAAATCACAAGCAGATTCAAAAGAAGACTAAAGATAATAAAAGTATAGCGCTCAGCGTGAGACCATCCGGTGTCATGGTTGGGCGCTAAATTGTGTTGGAAAACATTTTATTTCGTATTAATTTTTACAAAAAAAAGACGAATCCGAAGATCCGCCTTAACTATTATTATTTACGCACGTTTTTGGTAAGTTCCTTCAGACGTGTTGATGATTAACGCTTCTCCAACTTCGATGAAATCAGGAACGTTGACTACTAAACCAGTTTCCATTGTTGCTGGTTTACCAGATCCTGTTACTGTTGCACCTTTAATTGATGGTTGTGTTTCTTTTACTTTTAAAGTAACAGTTTGAGGTACTTCAACTCCGATAACTTCAGAACCGTAGAATTGGATTTTTACTTCCATATTTTCTAATAAGTATAATAACTCATCTTCAATTGAATCTACTGGTAATTCATATTGTTCATATGATTCTAAGTCCATGAAGTAAGCTGTTTCGTCCATGCTGTATAAGAATTGAACATCTCTTGTTTCAAGGAAAGCACGTTCGAATTTTTCATCTGGACGGAAAGTTGTATCATAAGTCGCCCCAGAGCGAACGTCACGTAATTTCATACGCATAACTGTATTCCCTTTACCTGGTTTATGGTGACTTGCGCTTAATACTCGAATTAATTTTCCATCTTGAATAAATGTCATACCTGCTTTTAAATCTACTGCAGAAATCATTTCACATTCTCCTTTTATTGTCTCTAAAATATTCCTTCCCATTATAGCATAAAATTCCTTATGATATCGCTATCCTATAAAAAAATCATTTAATAACAACTAAAATTATGATAGACTAACTAAAAATGAACTTTAGATGAGGGATACATTAAAATGGAATTAAATAATTTATTCAATACTAACTTAACTAAAATTAAACCCAATGCCATTCGGGCCTTCGATGAAAGTGCGTCTCAAGTTGAGGGGATTATTAAATTAACTTTAGGCGAGCCGGATTTCAATACGCCTGAACATGTTAAAGATGCCGGAATCAAAGCGATTCAAGACAACCAAACCGGATATTTATCGACACCTGGAGATAACCGTCTACGTCAAGCAGCCGCAAATTTCGTTAAAGAAAAATATGATTTAAATTATCAATGGGAAGACGAAGTCATTGTAACTGTTGGGGCGACTGAATCACTATCGACGGCACTTCAAACGATTTGTAATCCTGGAGATAAAATTATTGTTCCCTCGCCCTACTTTACTTTATATTCTTCAATTATTTACTTAGCTGGTGGTGAACCCATTGAAGTGGATACAGCTGCCAATGATTTTGTTATGTCACCAGAGATGTTAAAAGATACGTTAGAAGAGCATGGTGATGCCGTTAAAGGAATCATCTTAAATTACCCGACCAATCCAACGGGAGTAAACTGGAAGGAAGAAGATGCAAAAGCTTTCGCAGATGTACTGCGTGATCGACCAATATTTGTCATTAGTGATGAAGTATACAGCGAATTAGTTTACGAAGAAGCGCACGTATCGATTGCGAAATACATTCGTGAGCAAACAATTGTGATTAATGGTGTATCTAAATCTCATGCGATGACAGGCTGGCGTGTAGGGCTCCTTTTTGCCCCAGCAAATATTATGAGCCAATTAGTTAAAGTGCACCAAAATCTTGTCACCACAAACTCAACGATTTCTCAATTAGCTGCTCGTGAAGCGTTGGAAAATGGCATGAACGACGCTCAACTGATGCGAGAAAAATATGTGATGCGTCGTGATTATATTTATGATTTTATGACACGCTTAGGTTTCAAAATCGTTAAGCCAAGTGGCGCATTCTATATGTTCGCGCGTATTCCAGAAGATTTGGAACAAAATAGTATGGACTTTTGTCTAGACTTAGCTCATTCTGCTGCCGTTGCTTTCGTACCGGGCTCTGCCTTTGGTATCGGCGGCGAAAGTCATGTTCGCCTCAGCTATGCTGCCAGTATCGATGATATTAAAGAAGCGATGCGACGTTTAGAAGTATTTGTCAAAGAGAAACGCGAAAACAAATAAAAAAATAAAGGATTACTAGATTGAGAGAATCCTCTTTTCTAGTAATCTTTTTTTCTATCTTAACTTAAGTCAATGCTCGGTGCCCTCTTTACTTGTAAACTGAATCTATACAATAAAGGAGGAAATAACATGCAAACAACACAAAAACGAGAAAATTCTATGCGGCAATGTCACGAAAACCTCTCACTACTCGCAGCTTGGTTGCGACTGCTTTATACAGCTACTTTACCAATGTCCATCGGTTATTTACTTTAGATTAGCGTCAGTTTAGAAAATAGTTACCCAATCAAACGCGAATTTAGACGTTTTACTGCCGTCAATCGCTGCCGGGGAACAGGCTTTTAGCTTAGTTTGGGGCTTTGGCTTAATTATTTTCGGCTTGCATTTATTAGTTCTAGCTTATGTCGTATTGAAAGCAACACCGATACATAAAGTAATTGGTTATTTATTATTACTGGCTGGTGTGAGCTACATTATCATCCATACTTTAACTTTACTTGGACCAGACATGACAGCTCTGGCTTCACAATTAGAAGGCTTCTTAGCGGTCCCGATGGCTTTAGGCGAATTGAGTTTAGCACTTTGGTTTATCTTCAAAAAAGTCTCGGATTTAAAGGTTCAACCGGCGCTTAACGCGGCTTAATGATTCTGGTTTCATTCCAAGTAAACTAGCCAATTGATGTTGGGGAACGTGGTCAATGAGATCAGGACGAGTATCTAATAAATTTAAGTAGCGTTCTTGAGGTGAGGCACTAATGAAGCGGGCATTATTGTCTTGAATGTTTGCTAGGTCTTCTTCCATGAAGCCTCGCGTAATTTCAATTAATTTAGGGTATTTTTGAAACATCACATCTTCATTAATAAAATCACCGACGATCAATACAGAATCTTCGACACATTCAATTGAGTATTCTGAAGGTATTCTCTGGGTGTAACTTTTATAATTAATCGCTGTTTGTTTCTCCGTGTAGAAATTATAAGTGTTTTCTTCACCGGCTTCATCAATCGCAAACTGCCTTAAACAGCCTTGTAACACGAAGTAACATTCTTTAGATACATCACCTTGCCTAAGGAGTATTGTTCCTTGTTTATATGTTCTTACATCGATTTCGGAGCTTAGTTGTTCGACTTCTGCTTGAGTTAAAGTAAATCCTTTCAAAAATTCGGTTAAATAATCAGTCATTCCTTCACCTTCTCCCACTCTATTATTCACCCATCTATTACCACATTCAAATGCTAAAAAGCACTCGCATCACTGGGATACGAGTGCTTTATTCTATGTTTATTTGACCGCATCTAAGTCTTTAGCTTTTTGAATCGTATTAGCGATATCATGGGCTAAATGAACCGTTTGCGGGCGAATTGCTTTTGGAATTCGGTAATTTTTCTCATTCATTGTAACAAATAATGCTTTCTCGTTTGCTTCCGTCATTTCTTGGAAGGGATGTTTAATGAATTGAGGTGTTGTGTGTCCCACGCCAATTTCTAAAAAGACTACTTTTTTGCCTTCATTTTCTTTTAGAAAAGCTTCATAGCGGTCTTTTTGTGCATGGAAATCGCCATCTTCCACCATACCTTTTTCTTCATTTCGCTTGTTAATTTCAAAAGGTGCACCACATTCTGGACAGTGTGGTACTAATTCAGACGGAACTTTCATATTCGCCTGTTGCTCCACCATCTCACGAATTACTGAATCGTCGCGGTAAGTTTGTTGATGACAGTGTTTTGAACATTGCCATAAACCATACTCACCTTGAATGTGAAAGACATGGTCACTATCATAATCGGCTACATCAAAGGCATTATCAGCATTTGTTGTAATAATATGGTAATTGCGACCTTCTAACATGTCTTTTAAATCTAAGTAAGATTGCCCTACAGGTTGATCTAAATAGTTTAAGACAACGAAGCGACTTTGAAATGCCCAGTACTCTTCCACACTTTCAAAGTCGAACAGACTTGCTTGTAACATATCTAGTAGGCCGTACTTTTCAATGAAGTCAGGAAAGGTATCTGTAAAGCGCGCCCCAATATATTTAAAGCCGTCTGCTGCTGACATTCCAGCTCCAATACCTACAACAATGGCGTCCGCTTCATCAAGCAATCCTTGTAACACTTGTCCATCTTCTAAAGTTCCTTGCTCTGCTTCAAGGGTCTTCCAATAATTTGTCATCATGCGTCTCCTTTAATTAATTTCTTTTGATATATCGCTTCATCTTCGTCTTCATACACATTGAATATCACTTTTAAATCTGTCTCATGTTCACTTAAATAATCACGAACCGTCTTAATCGCAATTTCCGCTGCTGGCTCATTCGGAAAGCCGAAGACCCCGGTTGAAATACAGCAGAAAGCAATACTTTCAAGTTGGTTCCGATCGGCCATCTCTAAACATGCTTGATATGTTTGGGTAAGTAACTTTTGATTGATTCTTGTCACTCTGCCACTGGCAGTAGGTCCAACAGTATGAATAATATAGTTGGCTGGTAAGTGATAGGCTGGAGTCAATTTTGCTTTACCTACCGGTTCCTTCTTCCCTTGTTCAGTTATAATTTCGTGACATGCAAGTCGTAAACGAATGCCCGCCTTTGTATGAATAATATTATCAATACAATTATGATTTGGGATGAAACATCCTAACAGCTCTGAATTGGCTGCATTCACTATACTATCAACCGCTAAAGTTGTAATATCACCTTTCCAAAGATAAATATTATCTCCTTCAGCTGGCGTTAAATCTTCTAAAGTTACTGCCTCTTCTTGATTATTATTTGCTTTTAGAAAGCGGTCCTCATGTTCTAAGTACTCTTCCGAGATTGCTTTTGGTGGACGGACATTGACCAAATGACGCCATTTCTTAAAAGTATCTTCTGATTCCTCAAGTGTAGGGGCATCATCTTCTTTTGATAAATATTGGACCATCCATTCAAGATCTGCAATTGCTTTCATTGACTCGTCCTTTCAATTTTACATTTTCCTAGATAAAGTAGACGCACTTAAGCAAAGGGCTTGGCCCCCACTTAAATGCGTCCATGTATTGCTTATGCTTACGCTTCTTCTAAAGCATTGAATGCTTCTTCGTCAACGTTAGTTAATTTTACTAACCAGTTCTCATCTGCTTTCGCTGAGTTTAATAATTGAGGATTATCTTCCGCTGCTGTATTGCGTTCTACAATTGTTCCAGCAATAGGTGATGCAATCTCTAGTACTGTCTTCGATGCTTCTAAGTTTAAAATTGCATCATCCACTTCTAAGTTATCTTCTTGGTTAAATTCCACAAAACCAACGGTTCCAACATCATCTTGTAATTCTGCAGACATACTCACTGTATAGTTATCGCCATCTTTAGTAATTAATAAAAAGTTCCCAATTCTTTCCATAATAATCTCCTTTATTTCAACTGATTTATACGTATAGTTTTATATTTAATCTGTATTACTTTATATACAACACTGTATCATATCCAAGTTAAAACTGAAAGGGTTTTACACTCTTAAAGTAATTATCTCATGGTTTGGTTTTCCCTTAATTCAACTGTGATACAGTTTCAGGATTCTGTTGTATTTTTATAAGAACATTAAAAGCACTTCCTACACAAGTTTGCGCTAGGAAATGCTTAAATCATGGGTGCTTATTTCTTCTTGAATTTTACACCGTTTGCTTTTAATTGTTTAATGGTTTGTGGACCAATATGCTTAATAGCTAAGAGTTCTTTTTCTGTATAAGCCGAGAAATCCTCAACTTTTACAAGTCCCATTTCTTGAAGTGTAACCGCCGCATTGTGTACGACATCTGCCAGAACGGGTATTTCTAGATAGGACTTATAAGTAAATTGATTCGTTTGTGCTCGGTATTGCTTTGACGCGCCTGTAAACGAAATAACTTTCTCATTCACATTCACACGCTCATGCGGTTCTGCTGCTTCATACTCCTCCAACATCCAGTCAAACAAATACTCTGAGCTAACTACGACAGGTAAAATATCATTTAATGCAACCGCAATAGATTCAAAGGAATTCATTTGGAAATGATCAACTTCACCAAAACCTAAAATTAAATCCATTGGCCAAGAATCGTCCATAAATAATTGAAAGAGATTGTCATTTGCTTCTTCTAAATCTAAGAATAAATCTTTAGCATACGTCAAATTATTAGTCAAAACTGCCACAACAAGCAATGGAATAATCATTCGATCATCTTCACTCGCTGGGTAAGGGACATCTGAGAACAGTTCATAGGCACTTTCAAAGTCATATGTCCGGCAATAAATCGACATAATATAATAACGTGCCCCTAAACTATCCATCTCGTCAATCTCATATAAGTTTTCAAAATGTTCTAACGCTTCTTCTAACAAGCCTTGTTTAAATAAAATCACAGCTAACATAAACTTTAATCTTAAGTAAGGACGTTCTTCATAATTTATCCAGCCGACTTGATCTGTTTCTTCCCATTTATGAAACGCTGTGATTTCCAGTTTACGAATTTGTTCAATTTGTTCAACTAAAGAGCCTTCAATGAGTTCTAAATGGGCGTTCCAATTTTCTGGCCACAACTCAATCGCCTCGCGTAATAAAGCCTTGCGTTGTTTCTCATCACCGATACTCATTGAGAGTTCAAATAATTCTGCTGATTCCATTTCTGGTGTCGATTCTATCTCATTCTCAAGCTCACCATTATTATAGAATGACATAAATGTTTCAACTGCTTTTTCAATACTTTCAAATTCATCTCCATGCTGGTCAATAAATTGCTGTAACGCACGAAAAATGTTATCATCGTTACCAAAAGACATAACTCTCACCTCATTTCAGATATTAGTTATAGTATACCGTTAATCGCATCATTTTAACAATATTTTAGAGAGAGTAAAAGGAGAGAAATATGAAGAAAATTCGACAGATTATCCAACAGTATGATGCTAAAGCACTAGGTGTTCAAAGAGGTTATACCGTTTTACTCCCGCTAATAAAAGTGAAGGATGAATGGCATGTGTTGTATGAAGTTCGCAGTAAACATATCTCACAACCAGGTGAAACTTCATTTCCCGGAGGGCGGATTGAAGCGGGTGAATTACCAAAAGAAGCGGCGATTCGTGAAACCATGGAAGAGCTAAATATTCAACGCGAAAATATCAACGTCTATGGGGAAATTGATTATATTATTGCTGCCAATCGGATTATATATTGTTACGTAGGAGAAATTACCGGTGTGGATTTTGAAGATATTTATCCAAATACTGAAGTAGAGAGATTATTCACAATTCCTTTAGATCACTTAATGGAGAATAGACCTACTTTATATCAATTGAACTTCGAATTTAAGAAAGCGAATGATAACGATTCTGAACAGGAGTTTCCGTTCCATTTGATTAAACAAGGAGAAAAATATCCATTCAATGAAGTCAAACAGAAGATTCCTTTTTACCATATTCCTGACGAAGTTCTATGGGGCTTTACCGCAAACTTCACTGACCGATTTATTCAAATTATTACTGATGACAAATAATACACAAGAAAGACGTTCAATCTCCAATAAAGAGACTGAACGTCTTTGTTTTTAAATTTGATATTCCCCGATACGGTTCCAATTTTTGTCATGAAGAATAATACGAGCTGGCACACCTACGGCGGTTGCATACGGAGGGACGTCTTTTAATACGACGGCTCCGGCACCGATTTTGGCGTGATGACCAACAGTAATGTTACCTAGTAAAGTCGCGTTAGCTCCAATTTCAACATCATGTTGAATTGTTGGATGGCGCTTCTTGCCTTTCTCATTCCCCGTTCCACCTAAAGTCACTCCGTGGTAAAGCTTAGCCCGGTCTCCCAGAATCGCTGTCTCACCAATAACCACACCCATACCATGATCGATAAAGATATTCTTACCCAGTTTTGCTCCGGGATGAATCTCTATCCCTGTTTCAGTTCGAGATGCCTCTGATAATTTACGTGCTTCGTATACTTCACCTTTAGAGTAAAGTTTATGCGCTTCTAAATGATTTTTTATTGCTTTAAAGCCTGGGTACAAGTCAGTGACTTCCTCTACGCTTGTTGCGGCAGGGTCATTTTCATAAATGTATTGCGCGAGTTCAAGGGCTTCGTCGCAATAATTATTCTGCTTGTCCATCGCCGAAAAACCCAGAAGATAAGTAGCGTTCTCCACTATCTGGTAATACAACGACGACTTTCTTACCTTTCCCTAATTCTTTTGCTAAACGTAATGCCACTGCATAGTTCGCTCCAGAAGAAAATCCAGCTAAGATCCCTTGTGACTTCGCTAACTCAACAGCTGTATTAATCGCTTCATCGTTCGATACGGTTTCAATCTTATCAATGACAGATTGGTCAAGGATTTCTGGAATAAAGTTCGCTCCTAAACCTTGAATCTTATGCGATCCTGCTTCTCCTTTTGTTAAGATTGGTGAAGCTTCTGGCTCTACTGACCAGATAACTGTTTCTGGATTATTTTCTTTTAATACACGTCCTACACCTGTAATTGTTCCACCCGTACCAATACCTGCAACGAAACCATCTACATCTGGAACATCTTCTAATACTTCACGGGCAGTTGTTTCTTCATGTGAAGTTACGTTTGCTTCGTTTTTAAATTGACCGAAGATAGGTGCGTTTTTCTCTTTAGCAATTTCTTCCGCTTTTTCACCTGCTAAGCTCATTCCACCTGAAGCTGGTGTTAATACTAATTCTGCTCCATAAGCTTGCATTAGTTTACGACGCTCAACACTCATTGAGTCTGGCATTACGATAATAACTTTAATACCTAACGCCGCTCCAACCATTGCTAAACCAACACCTGTGTTACCACTTGTTGATTCAACGATTGTTCCACCTGGTTTTAGTTCACCTTTATCTAATAAATCTTGAATGATGTATTTTACAGGGCGGTCCTTCACTGATCCACTTGGATTATTCTTCTCAAGTTTTACATAAACATCTGCATAAGAATCATCTAGACCGTTGATTTTAACTACGGGTGTATACCCAATTGCGTCGACAACATTTTCAAATAACATATATAAATCCTCCTAATAATTTAGTTTAAATGTCAATCAAATATCTATTAGAATGGTAACGTTTTAAACCCTTAAAGTCAACGAAACCGCTCATTAAACTTTCATTATTGACCTTCAAAAAAGCGAAGGCAGGCATTGAGTTAAATGCAATGACGGGATAATGGGTCGCAAGTGTGAATTGTGTCCTTAAGATTTTTCAAGGGCATAAAATCGTATATCGTGTCCCTGACTTTTTCTCAAGGACATTATCTGACCAAAAAAAATCCTCAACAATGTAGTTAAAATAACTACAATTATTGAGGATTATGCTGTCTCTTATTTCCAATAGTTGTTAGCTGCCGCAACTGTTTGGAAGTGGACCGCAACTACTTGCGAAGCGAATGTTAAACTGTCGGGATTATTTGCATAAATAGGACGTAATTTCTTTCTTATTTCAGCATCAGGTTGCGTCATTCCAACAGCTTTACGTGCTAGTTTCATTGCAAGGTCGTATCCTTCTTCAGGTGTTTCAGTGATTAAGCTTGGTAGCCATGATTCAGTCATCTTTACCATCCTCCTATTGTTTGATAGTTTAAATATACCAATCATTGGCTTCGAATTTATTGACGGGCGTCAAGTTTTTCTTAAATGGTTAGCCAAAAGTTAGCCAGAACGAAAAAAAGACTCACTGCACTTGGCAGTAAGTCTTTCGAAACGTTGGTATAACAACGTTCATAACTATAATTAGTCTTGTTTTGCGTTTTTGTCTGCAAAACCGAATTTTTTGTTGAAACGGTCCACACGTCCATCGGCTTGCGTGAATTTTTGACGTCCTGTATAGAATGGATGAGAATCTGAAGAAATCTCAACACGGATTAATGGATATGTGTTTCCATCTTCCCACTCTACTGTTTCATTTGATGTTTTTGTAGAACCTGATAAAAATTCAAAACCTGTTGATGTATCACGGAAAACTACTTGTGAATATTCTGGATGAATTCCTGATTTCATATGTCTACTTCCTTTCTGCCGTGATTTATATGCTAAATCACAGTTAATTATTATGCATCTGCGTGCAACATCAGTATAATACCACGATTGATATTTGAATGCAAAGACTTTTTTTATTTTTATTCTTTTTTATTTTTATTCGGACCAATCCAACTAATGGCTATCCCAAAAAGTAAGCCTCCGACTATACCAATTAATAGATTATCCATTAATAAGCCCATCGCAGCACCTAAAGCAAGTCTGAAACCAATTCCCCAACCTTGATAATCTTTTTTGTTCTTATTATTTTTAGTCAATTTTTATTCACCTATAGTGTTGATCAACGACATATAGTACCTGATGACTGTTCAATAGTTTACTTCTCTTTATCTTTTTCTTTTGGGTCCCTATTGATTGAGCTAAGGGCAGCTCCAAAGGCTACGCCTAATGCAATCCCTATTCCAATATTGTCCATCATTATCCCAAAAGCAACTCCTAAGGTTATACAAATTCCCATCCACATCCCAGTATTACCTTTGTTATCGCTCTTCTTCTGCTTACTCATGATAAAGTCCTCCTCGACTTTTTCATCTCAAGCACGCTACATTGAGAAACCTAACGCACCAGTATCATTGAAATCCTTCATTCCTAGTGACTGATAAAATGCTTTCGTTGCGGGTGAATTCTCAGTAGTTAATATAATCTGCTTTGCGTATCGAATTTCTGTTAACATTGTTTGCATTAAATGCTTCCCGATTCCTTGCCTTTGATAATCAGGATGGACCAAAACATCTTGAATATAAGCAATGTACACACCGTCGCCTACGACTCGAATCAAGCCAATTAAACGTTCTCCGTCCCAAGC
The DNA here is from genome assembly GCF_045528525.1 of Ruoffia sp. FAM 26255. Taxonomy (NCBI): domain Bacteria; kingdom Bacillati; phylum Bacillota; class Bacilli; order Lactobacillales; family Aerococcaceae; genus Ruoffia; species Ruoffia sp. FAM 26255. Next base: position 14,944 of record NZ_JBGQQX010000005.1, read on the forward strand.
TGTTAAGTAATGCTTGGCTCCTTCGAGTAAACTCGTTAAGTCCGGATTATCTTGTGTATAAGCGCTCCATCCGACACTTTCATATAAATGAAGCAGTGCCTCTTGGGTAATATCGACTTTCTTTTGGTATTCAATCATTTTATAGATCCATCTTATTTAATACATCGCGAAGTACTCTTAATTCTTCTTCTGTAAGAGTCAGACCTTTCCCCATTTTGTCGTATTCTGGACTCCAGTCACGTATATCAAATTTGGGTTCACGTTCATTCCAACTCACTTTTGTTAATTCTTTTGACCAGCCTTTCGCATTCTCACTTAATTGGCCGTAATGTTCTATAATTTCAAATTTAAAGTCTGCCATACTATCTCTCCTCTATTATGCTGTTGCAATATCTGCGAGTTCAAAGTTAATAACTGCTACTAAATCCCTTGGGTTTACTTCCACTGAAAAGCCAACTTTTCCTCCGCTGAATAAAATAAGTTCATACTCTTTCGCCGATTCATCTAGCACGGTCTTAAATTGCTTCTTCATCCCAATCGGTGAGCAGCCCCCATGGATGTAACCTGTGAGTGGAAGTAATTCTTTTTCTTTGATCATATGAATATTTTTTTCGCCAACAACTTTAGCGGCTTTTTTTAAATTCAATTCTTGTGTTACTGGAACAACGAAGACGTAATGTTCACCCGATTTTCCTTGTGTAACAAGGGTTTTATAAATGGGCGACTCAACCTTTAATTTGTCTACATCTTCCCATTGATAGCCAGTATACACGATTTTATTTTGGTCAAGCACACGCATCACATTTGTTTTATCTTTTTTCGCCATTTTATCACCTATCTTTGCCTTCTTTACACTATCATTATAACTGAAATGCAAGCTAGTATAAAATAAGAACAACTTATTCACTTCAGTGAATAACACGAACAATGGTATTTATTATACGTTTATTATCCGCAAATCATTGAAAGGAAGTCCATCTATTGTCTATTATAGATAAAAGTTATTTTTCAAGGGAGGATTTCATGAATAAAGCATCACTAAAACATTTAATCGACGTGGCTGCAGGGCGAACATCGGCAGATCTCGTCATTAAAAATGCACGAATTGTCGATGTCTATCAAGGGCAATTAATTGAAGGGGATATTGCGATCACAGAAGGCGTCATTGCCGGCATTGGGGGCGATTATGAAGGTAAAGAGGTTCACGACTTAGCAGGTAAGATTGTAGCACCCGGGTTAATCGAACCACATATTCATGTTGAATCTTCCTATGTGACTCCAGAAGAATTTGCACGGTTATTAGCGATTCATGGGACAACAACGGCGCTCGCGGATCCTCATGAAATTGCTAATGTGGCTGGCATGGACGGATTAAGCTACATGATTGATGCATCTCAGAATGTAGGGATTGATATCCGTTATATGATGCCTTCTTGTGTGCCTGCAACGAATATGGAAAACTCTGGCGCAGTTATCACTGCCCAAGATATGGTTCAACCAATTATTGATGGGCAAGTTGATGGTTTAGCTGAATTTATGAACTTTCCAGGTATTATTAATAATGAGGATAGCGTCATTGACAAAGTGATGGTGGCTCGTGAGCACGGCAAGCGTATTGACGGACACAGTCCGATGGTTACAGGTAAAGATTTGAATGCTTATATTGCTGCTGGGGTGGAAAATGATCATGAATGTACAACGATTGAAGAAATGCATGAGCGCCTAAGTCGCGGTATGTATGTCTTCTTACGTGAAGGGTCTGTGACACAAAACTTGCGCATGCTACTCAAAGGAGTCACTTCTCACAACAGCCGTCGCTGCCTTTTATCTGGTGACGATGTCCAAGCAAAGACACTTTTAGAGTTAGGTCACTTAGATAATTGTTTACGAATTTGTGTTGAAGAAGGTCTGGATCCAATGACTGCTATTCAAATGGCAACAATTAATACCGCTGAAGCCACACGTCTGCGTGACCGTGGAGCGATTGCGCCAGGTCTGCGTGCGGATTTAATTGTATTTGATAGCCTTGAAGACTTCACAGTTCAACGCACTTATGTTGAAGGAGAGTTGGTTGCTAAAGACGGCGAATATTTAGTTCCGATTCAGCGTGCCAATTACGAAGTCGTTGAATCGAGCGTGAAGTATAAAGATTTTAGCGAAGAGCGTTTAGTTTTACCTTTAGAGTCTGAAACTGTCCGTGCCATCGAAGTCGTTGAACAAGAAGTCATTACGAATGAAGCGATTATTCAAGTGGACCGCGATGCTGATGGGAATTTTAAATATAATCCTGACATTCCAGTAGTTAAAATTGCCGTGATTGAGCGCCATCACTTAACTGGCAATGTGAGTGTGGCTCTATTAAAAGATTATGGAATGAAATACGGAGCCATTGCTCAATCGATTGCACATGACAATCATAATGTGGTTGTTGCGGGAACAAATGATTCTGGTATGGCTTTTGCTGTGAAAGAATTGGAGCGACTTCAAGGCGGTGTCGTGTTAGTTAAAGACGGTCAAGTCATTGCTGATTTTCCTCTCCCAGTGGGCGGCTTGATGAGTGATTTAACAGCCGAAGAAGTGATGGCACAACAAGATACCATTAATAAAGTTGCACACGAGAAGTTAGAAATTTCTCACCGTGTTGATCCAATTATGACTTTAAGTTTCATGCCACTTTCTGTAATTCCTGCACTTAAAATTACCGACATGGGCTTAATTGATGTAACAAAATTTGAATTTGTTCCAGTATCAATTTCGGAATAAACTCTTATAGAGGCAAGCAACTGCTAACTGGCAGATTGCTTGTTTTTTGCGTTCGAGTTGTTGCCTGGGACTTAAGGGTTGGTATAAAGCGTCACTTTGAGTTTCCATAGTGACGCTTTTCCCCATTTACCAGCCCAAACAAAAAAGCGACATCATTTTCATGACATCGCCCTTGAATTTCGATTATTTTTGGACTAATTTTTCAATTTGTCCTAAGAATTCTTCGTTAGTATCTGTGTGACGGAGAATTCCGATGAGTTGATCAGTGTATTCAAGTGAATTTCCGACCATCATTTTGCGGAACTTCCAAATCTTGTCTAACTCTTCTTCCGGAATCAGTAATTCTTCTTTACGTGTTCCTGAACGTTGAATATCAATCGCTGGGAAGATACGTCGTTCTGCTAGTTGGCGAGATAAGTGGATTTCCATATTCCCTGTTCCTTTAAATTCTTCATAGATCATATCATCCATACGGCTACCAGTATCAACTAAAGCTGTTGCCAAAATAGTTAATGAACCGCCGTCTTCAATATTACGCGCTGCTCCAAAGAAACGTTTCGGGAAGTAGAATGACGCGGGGTCTAACCCACCACTTAATGTACGGCCACTTGGTTTGACTACTAAGTTGTAAGCACGAGCAAGACGGGTGATACTATCCATTAAGATTACAACATCACGGCCATCTTCAACTAAACGCATGGCGCGGTCCAAGACTAATTCTGCAATGCGAATATGGTTCTCAGGTTTTTGGTCAAACGTTGATGAAACCACTTCACCATTCACGCTACGTTCGATATCCGTTACTTCCTCTGGACGCTCGTCGATTAACATCACAATGAGTTCTGCATCAGGATAATTATGCGAAATCCCGTTAGCAATGCTTTTTAATGTTGATGTTTTACCGGCTTTAGGTGGTGAAACAATTAGGCCCCTTTGTCCAAAGCCAATCGGTGAAAACACATCTATTAAACGGTTACTGATTGCATTTTGCTTGTACTCTAATTTAATTTGTTCTTCTGGATATAATGGCGTTAAACTTGGAAAGTGATCGCGTTCTTTCGCTTCTTCTGGGTCTTTACCATTCACGGTTGAAATTTGCATCAAGCCGTAATAGCGCTCATTTGATTTTGGTGGACGCGCAGGACCAGCAACTTTATCCCCGTTTCTTAAATCAAAACGGCGAATTTGTGAATTTGAAATATAGATATCTTCTTGACTCGGCGAGTAGTTAATTGGACGAATAAAGCCAAAACCATCTCCAGGTAAAATATCTAAAACTCCTTCAACTTGGAAGAAGCCTTGTTTCTCTTCTTGCGTACGCATAATCGCTAAGGCTAATTCTTTTTTACTTAATTCACTATAGTTAGGGATTTTAAGTTCGCGGGCGTAACCATAGAGCTCTTTTACGTCTTTATTTAATAATGTTGGCAATGAAAATGCATCTGTCATTTTATCAGTTCCTTTTCTTTACTTGAATGTTTGTGGGGAGTTTGTTTTGTGGGCGAGTGGGGGTGATTTGAATACAAAAATATATTTGGACAGAATTTAATTGATCTGCCCAAATATAGTCATGTTTATTATTCTTCGACAGTGTCGTCTTCAATCATTTCAATATCGGCACCAATAGCTTTTAATTTACCTACGATGTCAGTATATCCACGTAAGATATTGCTTACACCTGTGATGACTGTCTCGCCATCAGCGATTAAAGCAGCAATTACAAGACATGCACCTGCACGTAAATCACTTGCACGGACTGGGGCACCTTGGAGTTTCGATGGGCCACTAATGCGGATAATATCACCATCTACTTTGATATTTGCTCCCATGCGGTTTAATTCTGGAATGTGTTTCACACGTTGTGGATAAATTGTATCCATAATGGTTCCTTCACCGTGAGCTTTTAAAAGTAATGGTGTGAAAGGTTGTTGTAAGTCAGTCGCAAAACCAGGGTATGGCAGTGTTTTAATATTAACCATATTTAAGTTGTCAGATTTCTTGATGTCAATCGAATCTTCACCAATCGTCATCATCGCACCCATTTCGTCTAGTTTAGCAATGTAACTTTCGATATGTTCATAAATAACGTTTGTGACACGAACATTTTCACCCATTGCGACTGCCGCTGTAATGTAAGTACCCGCTTCTATACGGTCTGGAATGATTGTATGGTTGGTACCATGCATTTCGTCGACACCTTCAATACGGATCAAGCTTGTTCCAGCACCACGGATATTTGCTCCCATTTTGTTCAGAAGTGTCACAACATCGATAATTTCTGGCTCACGTGCCGCATTTTCGATGATTGTTTTTCCTTTAGCGCGGACAGAAGCTAGAATCGCGTTGATTGTTGCTCCCACTGATACAACGTCCATGTAAATTCTTGAACCTTCTAGGCCATTTGGCGTTGATAAAGTAATCACACCAAATTCGTCTTCAACCGTTGCTCCAAGTGAACGGAAAGCTTTAATATGTTGGTCAATTGGACGAGGTCCTAAGAAACATCCTCCAGGTAGTCCGATAACACCTTCACCAAATTTCGATAAAGTTGCTCCCATAAAGTAATAAGATGCACGTAAACTTTGGATTTTTCCTGTTGGCATTGGAATTGACACCATATCTGTTGGGTCAATCATTAGTGTATTATTTTTAAATTCGGTTTTTACATTAAATTCAGCAAGGATTTCAAGTAATGAGTGAACATCTTGAATATCTGGCACGCCTTCAAGTACAACTGGTGAATCAGCGATAATTGCGGCTGGTATTAGTGCCACCGTACTGTTTTTTGCTCCGTTAATTGTAATTTCGCCGTTTAGAGGTTTTCCTCCACGAATAACTAATTTTTTCATGTTTCGCTCCTTAATTCGTTCTGTCTTGTATATTATTTTTAATTGCTTTATTTATTTCGTTCAAAATCGCCCATTGGCGCTTGTCATCTAGTCCAGCAAGTATTAGTGCTTCCTGAAGGAGACGATGAATTTGTTTCACGTTCATCCCCGAACGACGTTCAACTAGTTCATCACTGACATAAATTACTTCGTGAGCCACGATATTTCGGACATATTTTTCAATATGTCTTAAAGAAATGGCTTTCGCTCTCACTTCGTCATTTCTACTATGATCGTCAATGAGTTTTAATAAATGACTCGAACTTACATAATGCTTATAATTGAAGCGGTCGCCGTAATATTTTGTAAAGGTCTCAGCCACTTTATTCGCTTCTTCCTCCACTTTTGCTTGCTTCCACTGTAAACCACGATAAACCGGCGTTCCTTCAACGGTTTCCTTGACAATTGGTTGGATATATTGACTTAATTCCGGCATAAAATCTTCTTCGATAATTAAGCGCAGTAAATCAACCAACAACGGACTGAGTGCACGAAAATAATCCATATATTCAGATCGTTCAAATTGAACATTCATATAATGTGCATAGCTATACACTCGGCGTTCTAGGTATGTGGGCTTGAGTAAATATTGGCGGTCTACTTTGGGAGCTAGTTGCTCAATTTCTCGAATATTTACATCTAGAAAAGCTTGAGCAAGCTGAATTGAGTGAGTAAGGTAGGAATCGTTCAGTGTAGTATTCTCTTTTATATAAGATAATAACGGTCGATATTGATTATATTCCAACATATGATCAATCAACGTCATTTGAGTTTTACTTATGATCGGTGAAGGTTGTGTCACGGATTCATTCTCCTTAAATTTTATATAGTTGAAGTATATCATAACGCTCCTAATAAATTAACATTCTTGTTTTATGATTCTAACATAAGCCCGGAATCCTTCAAAGAAAGGACTACTATATCCATGTTTTTCTTGTTAAAATATGTATAATTCCTCTAATTGAACATTAGAGTGTTAAAAAATATTTTCTATACAGTACCATAACTTAATTACTGTTATGTAAACATTGTATTTCAAAATGAAGGATTTGACTCAGAAAGGATACTTTATCATATGGAAGCTTTAAATAAGCCTCAAAATACGTTTATAAATAGTGCGACCATCAAAATCATTGCGATGGCTTCGATGTTAATTGATCACTTAGGTGCTTTCGTGCTCCTGCCCTGGTTGCAAGCGGGGAATGGTCAAGCTAATTTCGAAACATGGAACTCCGTGTACACCGCAAGTCGGGCAGTCGGTCGGCTCGCTTTTCCGTTATTCTGTTTTTTAATTGTCGAAGGCTTTCAGCATACAAGCGATGTGAAAAAGTATTTAAAACGTCTCGGTATCTTTGCGCTAATTTCTGAAATTCCTTTTGACTTAGCGAGATCGCATACATTCTTTGATTTTTCTGGACAGAATGTGATGTTCACCTTATTTAGTGGGCTGTTTGCTATTTGGTGTATAGAAAAATTTGAGCAACCCATTTACCGCTTTGTGGGGGTTGTGCTCTCCTTAGCATTTGTCTTCATCTTGGACACAGATTATTCTACTTTAGGCGTATCCGTCATTATTATTCTGTATGTCCTACGGGATTTTCGGTTATTCCAATCCCTTTTTGGTGCTTTTGCATTTATCGGCAGTTGGTTTGCGATGCCTGCTTTCATTATTACCTATTTTTACAATGGTTTAAAAGGAAATCTCAGCTCCAAAGCATTCTACTGGTTCTATCCAGTTCATCTATTACTTTATGCACTGATAGCATATTTATTATTATCTTAGGAGGAAAAATATGAAAATAAATTATCCTATTAATGGTACAGAAGAAGAAATCAAAGAAATTGAAAAAATTTACAAAGATTACCCTGAATTACCTTACATCTCACCAGAACGTAATCTAAGAAAATGGTTCCGTGATTTAGATTTAACAAGCGAAACGCGTGTACCCTTGCGCAATATGCAACGTACTGAAGAAGGCTTATTACCGGGAGATATCATCTTAATTTGGCGCATTTCTTTAGGGACATTCACAAACGAATCAGTGATGCCGAAATACTTTGAATATGATTACGGCATTAACGCTCACCAATCTTTAAAAGACTTAATCGAACACGGTTATGTGGTTCAAGAGTCGCCTTATGAATCAATGGATCACGTCACAGCCACTTTGTTGAAGAGCTTATTAAAAATGAAAAACGTTAAAGGCTATTCAAAATTAAATAAAACAGGCTTAGTGGAAGAAATCAAAAAGCATTATTCCAATAAAGAATTAGATGAACACTTCGATGTTCGCGGCATGCGTTTAACTGATTCTGGTAAAAAAGCTTTAGAAAACAATCAATTTGTGATTGATAAACATCCAACAAAACCAGGCTATTAAAAAGTTTTAGTGTTAGCGAGAGAAATCTTGCTGGCACTATTTTTTAGGTAGTTTTTTGGTGTACTTGAGCCAAATGGCAAAGTTATTTGGCTCGAGTTAGATCAACTAGAGACAAACCGCATCACCATTTGGCTTGAGTTAGTCCAACTAGAGACAAACCGCATCACCATTTGGCTTGAGTTGGACCAACTAGAGACAAACCGCATCACCATTTGGCTTGAGTTGGACCAACTAGAGACAAACCACATAACCATTTGGCTTGAGTTGCAATTTATTCTCTATCTATAAATTATCAGATAGAAAAACCCGTTCGAACCAAGATGAATCTCGGTTCGAACGGGTTTAATTTAGTATTGGGAATGAATTATTAAGCTTTGTTTGATGATCCAAACATATCCATTGTTTCTTTAGTTGTCGCAACAATTGCATCTTTACCAGGTGCGATTACTTTACGTGGATCATATACTTTATCATCCGTGTTTAATTTTTCACGAACAGCTTTTGTCCATTGTTGTTGTAATTCAGTGTTAACGTTAATTTTTGCATGTCCAAAGCTAATTGCTTTTTTAACTTGGTGTTCTGGAATTCCTGAACCACCGTGTAATACTAAAGGCATACCAGTTGCTTCAGAAATTTCTTCCATTTCTTTGAAGCCTAATTTTGGTTCGCCATCGTAAGTTCCGTGAACTGAACCTAATGCTGCTGCTAAAGCATCAACGTTAGCTTCTTGTACTAAACGTACACATTCAGCTAAATCAGCATAAGCAACTCCACCGATAACTCCGTCTTCTTCTCCACCAACAGTTCCAACTTCACCTTCAACTGAAGCACCGTGCTCGTGAGCATATTCAACAACTTGTTTTGTCATCGCAATATTGTCGTCGATTGGGTGATGAGATCCGTCAATCATTACTGATGAGAAACCAGAGTCAATTGCGTCTTTACATGTGTCAAATGAAGATCCGTGGTCTAAGTGTAGAGCAACTGGTACTGTAATGTCCATTGTTTCCATTAAAGCGTTAACCATTGCTGCAACAACTTTAGTTCCACCCATATATTTAGCTGCACCTTCTGATACACCTAAGATAATTGGTGAGTTGTTTTCTTTTGCAGCTGTTAATACAGCTTGAGTCCACTCAAGGTTGTTAATGTTGAATTGTCCTACAGCGTACCCTTCTTCTTTTGCTTTGTTTAACATATCTGTCATACTTACTAAACGAGTCATACTTAAAATTCCCCCTATAATGTTATTTTATACGTTTATTATACTCCAAAAACCGCGCTATTGCTAGTAAATAAGCAGATTGGCGCTATGGCTTGATTTGTAGGCATTTTAATTGAACTTTTTTCACTTATTCATTTAAGGGGTTAAATTTGATTAGAGATTATTTTGTCATTTTTGATGATTTGATAATATAAAATACTGGCGGTTGGTTTTATTTTCACTAAATATTAAAAAAAGTGCTTAGTTTATGACAGAGTGTTAGTAGAGGTACAGTAATATCAGGTCGACGGATCGCACATGATACCGTTGGAGCGAAGCGACTTACGGAATCAGTAGATCAGCGAGACGGAAGCTCAATCACAATATAACGCCGAAGTGATTAGCTAGAGTCGTGCCACTACGGTCACCGAAACTAACACTCTGGAATAAGCGGGATTACCATTATATTCTTTTCAATATTAGTCCCCAAAAACTTAAAAAGAATCTAGCTTTTCAACTAGATTCCTTTAATAAATTTTTATGCTTCAGCTAAGCGTTTGTTGTTTTTAACTGTTGACGTACTTGTGTCAATATCCACTTTATTGTCCAATGTTTTATAATTATTAGCCTTCAATTGAGGTAATGTAATCATGAAACCGAAACTGATAATGTACAGCCCCGCTAAGAAAAGCATTACTAAAGGTACACCTGACATATCTAAGATGTAACCAATGATGACTGATGAGAATCCCCCAACAGCACGTCCCACATTCAAGATTGTGTTATTCGCAATCGCACTGATTTTGTAAGAGTATAAGCGTGTAATAACCGCTCCGTAACCTGCGAACATCCCGTTCACAAAGAATCCAACGATAGCTCCACCGATTAAGATTGATGTTGAGCTATTAGCAAAAGTGAATAAATATACTGCCACAGCAGAACTTATTAAGAAGATTCCGTAAGCTAAGCGTGGGCCAATGCGGTCTAAGATTTGCCCGAAGACAAACATTCCGATACACATACCGATGATTGTTGCGATCATCCAAGTTGAAGAACCACTGACACTGACGCCAACATTTTGTTGCATCATTGTTGGTAACCAGTTCATCATACCGAAGTAACCGGCGATTTGAACAGTTGTCATAACCATTAAAACGATTGTTTGATACGATGTTTTTCGGTCTTTGAATAAATCTTTAATGCTACCTTGTGCTGATTCATCATCTTCATCTGAATAACTTTCAATATGTAATTCTTCTTCCTTAACTGTACGACTCACCCAAACTACGATTAAAATTGGAAGTAAACCGAATAGGAATAGTCCGCGCCACCCGAATATTGGAGCAATCAATCCTGCAAGTAGGGCTGAAGAAATGGAACCGATTTGCCCAACAATTCCGTTTAATGAACTGATGCGTCCCATTTTTTCACTTGGCACGATTCCGGCCATGATTGAGATCGCCACACCATATTCACCACCGACACCAATCCCGGCAATAAAGCGCATTGCATATAAGTAATAGATATTATTTGTAAAGAAGATTAATCCTGTGGCAATTGAAAAGATTAAAATTGTCCATTTAAAAACTTTTAGTTTGCTGTAACGGTCTGCTAAGATTCCAAATAAAATTCCTCCGAACAACATACCGAAGTTTGTAATAGTCGCAATCCACCCTGCTTGTGCTCCTGAGATACCTAATTGAGAAATGATTGTAGACATCGAAAAGGCTAGGAACATAACGTTTAAATCATCGGTTCCTGACGCGACAATGGCTGATAATAAAGCGTTACGTTGTGATTTGTTTAAGTTTTTCATTTTGTATAATCTCCTTTAATGAATGCTCTCGGCATTCTTTATTAAAATTGTTATAGATGACTATAGGGACAGAGTTTTCTATGCTTCAAATTGTTTTGACCATTTTGCTGGATCTTGATACCACTCGACTAACGTGTCATAGTAAGCTTTTAATTTCGGATCGCTGACAGCATATTCTACTAGTTCGCGGTAGTTTGTTAATGTTTCAAGTGAGTATTCAACTTCACTAAACGCTTTTTGTCCGCTTTCTAACATGTAGTTAAAGATTGCGGCGCAACCGATAATTTCACCTCCAGCCTGCTCTACTTTTGAAGCGGCGTCCAATACACTTCCACCTGTACTAATTAAATCTTCGACCATGACAACTTTGCTGCCTGGTTTAAGGTAGCCTTCGATGGCATTTTCCTTTCCATGGTCTTTCGCACTTGATCTGACGTAAATCATTGGTAGGTTTAAGAGATTAGCAACAAAGGCCGCATGCGGAATACCGGCAGTGGCAGTTCCGGCGATGACTTCAACGCCTTCAAATTGAGTTTTAATTAAATCTGCTAAAGCTTGTTCGATAAAGTCACGTGTTTCTGGGAAACTCATGATTAAACGATTGTCACAATAAATTGGGGCTTTGAGTCCACTTGCCCAAGTATAAGGTTGATCTGGTTTTAAATTTACTGCTTCAATCGCGAGTAATTTTTCTGCTACTTGTTCTGATACTGTCATGTTCAAATGATTCATTCCCCTTCTATTAATTTAATTCAGCTTGCCATTCTTTCAAGATATATCGATAGGCTTCTACCGGGTCAGGCGCTTGCGTGATCGGTCTTCCCACAACGATATAGTCACTGCCGTTTTTGGCTGCATCTCTAGGTGTCATAATCCGTGTTTGGTCGTCGTTTGATTTTGAAGTCAGACGAATGCCAGGTGTGATAGTTAGAAACTGGTTTGATGTTGCTTCTTTGATGATTGAAGCTTCTAAGGGCGAGCAAACAACGCCATCTAAGCCTGCATTTTGTGTGAGTATCGCATAATTTTGGACACTATCTTGAATCGGCCCTAATATCTTTTGTTCCTCATTCATTTGAGTTTGCGAAGTTGAGGTGAGTTGTGTCACTGCGATTAGTAAGGGTTTGTGATTATTCAAAGCCCCTTCCTCCAGGCCTTCTTTGGCTGCTTGCATCATTTTCAGTCCGCCACTGGCATGAACATTTACCATGTCTACACCACTTTGAGCGAGCACTTTCATGGCACTTTTGACCGTGTTTGGAATGTCATGTAATTTTAAATCTAGAAACACGCTGTGTCCTTCCTCTTTTAAGTAATGCACAAAATCCATCCCAGTTTTGTAAAATAGTTCCATGCCGACTTTTAAATTTAAAGATTCATTTTTAAATAGATTTAGAAAAGCGATGGCTGCCTCTTTAGTGGCGAAATCTAGCGCAATGATTGGTTTTTGTTTATCCATTGTCTCACCTTTCATTCATTATTTTTAATCGAGAGTACAAAAAAACGACCGATAACAGATCATGTTACCGGTCGTTTACGACGTGAAAGAGTGCATAACGATAGTGTTCCCCTTGCATTGTACAAAGTGGGTTCACTATTAATCTCTATAAAATGCCTATAAAGAAATCAGTTAGCAACACTTTCGCGTCTCACGGAACACGATTAAAGCTTTACTACTTTTATGGAATTATAGTGATTATTTACACCAATGTCAATTGTTATTTGCGATTGTTTTGATGTTCTAAACTTGCTTCAATAAAGCCTTTAAAAATTGGTTGTGGACGGTTTGGACGTGAAGTGAATTCTGGGTGGAATTGCGGTGCCACAAAGAATGGGTGGTCTTTCAATTCAATAATCTCAACTAACTTCCCGTCAGGACTCACACCTGAGAATGACATACCGTGTTCGCTTAAAGCTTCACGGTACTCATTATTGAATTCATAACGGTGACGGTGACGTTCTTCAATCATTTCGCTTCCGTCGTATAAGTCACGAACTAATGAGTTTTCTGATAATTTTGCAGGGTATAGACCTAGACGTAATGTTCCACCTAAAGTCATATCTTCTGTTTGATCTGCTAATAAGGCAATGATTTTATGTGGTGATTCTGGGTCTAATTCTGAAGAATGTGCCCCTTTTAAGCCAACAACATTACGTGCAAACTCAACGGTCGCTAATTGCATACCTAAACAAATACCAAAGAATGGCACTTCTTCTTCACGAGCATAACGAATGGCTTCAATCTTACCTTCAACACCACGTTCACCAAAGCCGCCTGGCACTAAGATACCATCAACATCTTTCAAGTAAGAATCTACGTTGTCCGCGTTAATATCTTCAGCATTAATCCAAGATAATTCGATATCACTATTGTGGTAGAATCCGGCATGTTTTAAGGCTTCTACTACTGATAGGTATGCGTCAGGTAATTCAACGTATTTACCAACTAAACCGATTTTTACTTTGTTTTCTAGATGTAGAACGCGTTGTTCTAATTCTCTCCAACCAGTCATATCTGCTTCAGGTAAATCAAGACCAAAGTAATCTAAGACTAATTGGTCCATTTTTTGCTCTTGTAAGCTTAATGGGATTGTATAAAGTGTTTCAACGTCTCGTGACTCAATCACCGCGTCCGTTGTTACATCACAGAATAGAGCTAATTTATCTTTAATACTTTGTGGTAATGCCTCTTCAGTTCTCACTACTAAAATGTTTGGCTGGATACCTAATGATCGTAATTCTTTCACACTATGTTGTGTAGGTTTCGTTTTTAATTCTCCTGCTGCTTTTAAGTAAGGAATTAAAGTTGTATGAATGTAAAGAACATTTTCGTGCCCGATTTCTGTACGCATTTGACGTAGTGCTTCAATAAACGGTAATCCTTCAATATCTCCAATTGTTCCACCGACTTCAGTGATAACAACGTCAGCGTCAGTTGTTTCTGCTGCACGCATAATTTTGTCTTTAATTTCGTTTGTCACGTGTGGTATAACTTGGACGGTTGCGCCATTATATTCACCTTGACGTTCTTTACGTAGAACTTCATCGTAGACTTTACCGGCTGTGACACTTGAGTATTCATTAACATTAATGTCGATAAATCGTTCATAATGGCCTAAATCTAAGTCAGTTTCTGCTCCATCATTTGTTACAAAAACCTCTCCATGTTGATATGGACTCATTGTACCTGGGTCAATGTTTAAGTATGGATCGAATTTTTGAATATTAACTTTCAATCCTCTGTTTTTAAGTAAACGTCCTAAAGACGCAGCGACGATACCTTTACCAATTGATGACACAACGCCACCTGTAACAAATATATATTTTGCCATTATTGTAAGCTCCTTTTTATATATTTTCGGGATATAAATAGAAAAGCCCCCTATTCCGATGGAATAGGGGTGCTAATTAAGTAGATTGACCTTCCTCTTGAAAGGTGCCCAATTTAGATAATACGATAACTTTGTCGTTTCGTCAATAAAAAATTTTAGTCTTCGTCTTCTTCCTCGAAATCTTCGTCTTCTTCATCTTCAAAATCGTCATCATCGATATCTTCATCAAAGTCATCGTCGTCTTCATCAAGTTCTAGATCATCGTCACCTAGTTCAGATAAATCACGTGCATAGACACCAAGTTCTTGGTTGTCGTCTTCGTCATCTTCTTCGTCTTTAACGATTGGAACAGCTTCTTCGACTTCATCTTCTTCATCGTCAAAGTCTTCTTCATCATCATAGATATCATCTAGATCTTCTGGATCATCATCGTTGTAGTCAATCATGTCGTCATTTTCGTCAAACGCATTTAGTTTGCGTTTTTTCTTGCGTCTGCGACGACGTGGTAAATCTTCATCATCAATTGAACTTACAATTTCTTCATCGATTGAATCGATGGGATACCAAGCGCGTAGTCCCCAACGGTTATCTCCTAATGAAATGAAGCGTCCATCAATATTGATGTCTGTATAAAAGCGTGTCATTTTCGCTTCCATCTCTTGTTCGCTTACATTTAAATAGTCTTGAATCGCAACCATTAATGCAGTGAAATCATACACATCACCTGTCTCTTCAAGGATTGCATGTGCAACTTCAATCGAAGAAAGTTCTTCAATATTTTCATTCTCAAATTGTTTTAAAATCAAAGCTTCCACTTCCTTCCTCGTATTCTAATATATTACCGATTTAATTACGATAATGCAATTGAAATTCATAGTCTCCGATCGGTTCTTCGTTAATTAATACTTGGTATTGAATCATTAACTTCACACCTGTTTCTGTTTCAGAAAATTGAACTTTTTCGGTCTCAACTGCTAATTCCCATACCCCTTGCGGTGTCATATAGGATGCATATGTTTGTTTAGATGGATTAAACGTTAATGTATATTGCGGTTGTTTAATCTCTGCTATCAGATGCCCTGCGTCACGTTGAGTATACCACTTTACTTCAATTGGAATATCTTCGCGGTCGACGTAGGAGATTTTTGAAAAAGTCTTTAAATCAACTAACTCTCCTTTAGTCTCTAACAACCATTCATCTTTATGAGCTTGCTTATGATAGCGAATCTTTTGATCAACTTCAAGATAAATATTTTTTCTCTGCACATTTTCACCACACAATCTATAGTTATTTACTATTATAATCGATTTTTTGTTATAATTATACATAACTATAAAATAATTACAAAATGAAGGAAGGTTTCTATGCTTTCAAATCAAGAATATATATCATCCCAACAATGGCTTGTATTTTCAGAACAAGATAATCCATCAAAAAGGGATCCAAACAGTGCACTCAGTTACCAAGACAGCTTCATCCGCTGGGTTCCAGCTCTAAACGATGACGCTCGTAAACCTTATGGTGTCGTACACTTCTATCCATTTGACTATCCAACTATCCTACTTGGGGCAAAAGATACTCGTCTGCCAGAACTGGGCAATGCGAATAATTATCTCGTTGACCTTGGATACACACTAGTTCAACGTCCTCATGGTGGCTTAGCTGTTGTTAATGACCCGGGTGTCATAAACTTTGGACTGGTGAGTGATAATCGTCATTTTGACTTATCGATTGATCATGCTTACGAGCAAATGGTTGCTTTAGTGGCGCAGTCCTTAGAGCCATTCGGCGTCAAAGTAGAAAGCTATGAAATTCCAGATTCTTATTGTCCTGGAAAATACGACTTAGTTGTCAACGGGAAAAAAATTGGTGGCATTGCGCAACGTCGCTTCAAATCTGGTGTCACAACGGCTGCTTACTTAAGTGTCAATGGTGACCAACAAGCACGCGCTGAATTACTCCAGGCTTATTACCGTACAGGTGAAGCGGGTAGTGACTATCCTTTAATCAATCCTAACTCAATGACAACGATTGAAGCAGTCATCGGTGAACCAATTCAAGTCGATGCATATCAAAAATTATTAATTTCAACGATGGAGAAATACGGTTCACTCACTCAAGGCGACTATGAAGACCCTGAATTAAAAGCTTTATACGAAAAAGCATTCGACAAGACAACCGCTCGGTCATACAAAATCCAATTTAATCAATTACCTTAAGGAGTTAATGATGGCTACTAATAATGATAAATATCAATTACAAATCTTGCCTCGAGAGAAAGTATTTCGCGATCCCGTTCATGACTACATTCATATTCAAGATTCGATTATCTTAAAGTTAATTGATACGGTCGAATTCCAACGTCTGCGTCGAATTCGTCAACTTGGGACGTCTTCTTACACCTTCCACGGTGCAGAGCATAGCCGTTTCAACCATTCTTTAGGTGTGTATGAGATTACACGTCGCATCATCAACAATTTCGTACGTAATTATCCTAGTCTCGAAGCCGGTGATGGCTTATGGGACGATAGTGAACGCCTTGTTGCCTTATGTGCGGCACTTCTGCATGATATTGGTCACGGGCCCTTCTCACATACGTTTGAAGGGATTTTCGATACCGACCATGAAGTAGTCACTCAAAAAATTATTATGTCACCAGATACTGAAATTAATCATGTATTGAAGTTAATGGGTGATGATTTTCCAGAAAAAGTTGCCAGCGTCATTAATAAAACTTACCCTAATCAGCAAGTCGTTCAATTAATTTCCAGTCAAATTGACGCTGACCGAATGGATTATTTAATTCGCGACGCCTATTATGCTGGCGTGAGTTACGGTGCTTTTGATATTACTCGAATTTTGCGTGTCATTCGGCCATTCAACAATCAAATTGTATTTGATTTCTCAGGGATGCACGCAGTTGAACACTATATTGTGAGTCGCTATCAAATGTATATGCAAGTGTATTTCCACCCCGTTTCACGCGGAATGGAAGAAGTGTTACGTAACTTACTTGCTCGTGCCAAATATTGTTACGACCAAAAACCGGAAACAATGAGACATTCCATTGATTTGTTGATTCCTTTCTTAGAAGGTGAATGGGATTTAGAAGACTATTTACGTCTAGATGACTACGTTTTAAGTAGTTATTTCTCACATTGGTTACTTGAAGATGACGACATATTGAAGGATTTAGCATACCGTTTCTTAAACCGGAAACCATTCAAGTCACTCTTATCGAGCGATGACCAGCGTGATGAATTAACGTCTTCAATTCAAAACGAAATGCTGGCAGAAGGCTATGACCCAGAATACTACTTTGGGGAAAATAGCTCCTTCGACTTGCCTTATGATTTCTATCGCCCTGACTCAACAAGTACGCGCACGCAAATTGATTTCTTAACAAAACAAAATCAAGTCGTCGAATTGTCACAAGTCAGCGCCTTAGTGCAATCGTTAACCGGAGTGCCGCGTGGTGAGCAACGCTTGTATTACCCACGTGAAGTCTTGCATACGATACTGAAAATCCCTGAAGCAGATTTAACCCCTGATCAGGAAAAAATAATCGCAGCTTATAATGAAGAAACGAATGATGTAACCTTTAATATTCAGCAGAGATTATTTTAGTTTTTATGGTTTGGGCTAAATGCTCATTTCCCCAGCAGTTTTGGTTGTATAACCGGAATTGTTGGGGATTTTTGTTTGTATTGGGGTGTGGGCGTGTCCCTGAGATTTTTTCAGGGACATTTTTTCGTATTTCGTGTCCCTGAGATTTTTTCAAGGACATTTTTTCGTGTTTCGTGTCCTTGAGATTTTCTCAGGGACAATTTTTCGTGTTTCGTGTCCTTGAGATTTTTTTCAGGGATGGTTTGGTGCCTTGATAATTTCTCAGGGATCCTTTTCGGCGTTTTGCATCCCTGAGATTTTCTCAAGGATGGTTTGGTGCCTTGAATATTTCTCAAGGATCCTTTTCGGTGTTTTGCATCCCTGAAATTTTCTCAAGGATGGTTTGGTGCCTTGAATATTTCTCAAGGACACATTTTACAACCCAAAATTCTCCCTATCAAAAAAAGATACGCCACAATGACGTATCCTAAATAATCTATGCTTGATTCAAGTAATCTAATGCGAATTCAACGTGGAAGGATGCCATGATTGGTAATACATCTTCATCTAAATTGAATTTCTCGTGATGCAAACCGTATGAAGTTTCTTCAGAGCTACTTACACCAACGCGGGCATATGTTCCTGGTATCTTTGTTAAGAAGTCCGCAAAGTCATCTGAGCCCATACTTGGCTGGCTTTGTTTGATGACGTTTGCTTCTCCAACAATTTTCGCTCCAGCACGTTGGGCACGTAATGTTGCATCCTCGTCATTAATGTTTGGAGCTGCAGCCGGATAGTTTTCAAACTCAATCGTTGCCCCAAATACTTTCGCAATATCATGAGCAGTTTCTTCTATCTTAGCTAAAAAATGTTCGCGTGTTTCATGACTTAATGTACGTAATGTCCCCTCGATTTTTGCATGATTGGAAACAATATTATAACGCGTACCTGAAGTGAATTTTCCAATTCCAATCACTGCTGGTTCTAAGGGATTCAGTAAGCGGGATACTAAGTTTTGTAATTCCGTTACAATATTTGCTCCGGCAGCTAAAGCATCAACGCCAGTATGTGGGCGGGCAACATGGGCACTTTTACCTGTGACATTGATTGTAAAGATATCACAAGATGCCATGGTAGGACCTGACACTGCTTGAATGGTACCGACTGGTAAGGCTGGTTCTACATGCATACCAAACACTTGACCTACGCCGTCCAAAAGTCCACTGTCGATAAATTGATACGCCCCGCTCCCAATTTCTTCTGCTTGTTGGAAAGCTACTACAATAGTCCCCGCAAACTGTTCACGGTGTGTTGCCAAATAAGCAACCGCACCAAGCAGTCCTGAATTGTGAGCATCATGACCACACGCATGCATAATGCCTTCGTTTAATGATGGGTAATCATGACTTGTCGCTTCTGTGATTTCTAAAGCATCAATATCCGCACGCAGTAACACTTTTCGCTCGCGTTGGTTGGCAGTCGCATCATTCTTTGTTCCTGTAATCGTCCCTAAAGTTCCTGTTTCACCGACTTTTTCAAAAGGAACATTGAGATCCGTAAGTATTTCTTGGATTTTCTCAGCTGTTTTAAATTCTTTTAAACTAGGTTCTGGGTGTTGATGGAAATGACGACGCCATGTTACGATTTGTTCTTTATTTGCTTGAATTTCTGGAATAACTTGTACCAATTTAGTTCCTACTTTCTATTGCCTTTATTACTTAGTTTCTACTCTGCCACTTCTGTGACCGTTTGATTCTCGATATCAACGTCGTATTCTCTGAATACTGGGATTAATGAACCGTCACTTGATTCTTTAATAATTTCTGCGATTTCATCTGTTTGGAATAACTCAACGATTTTTAAATATAATGGGTTGTCTTTGTCTTCTTCACGGGCTGCAATCACATTAATATACATCGGATTCACATTATCTAAATTATGAGCATCCGCGAAAATCGCATCTGAAACTTTAAGTCCTGCGTCTGAAGCAAAACCAGTATTAATAATCGCTGCATCAACATCTTGCAGTACAACTGCAGCCATCGCTGGGTCTAATAATTCAAACTCTAAATCTTTCGGATTATCTAAAATATCTTTCTCTTCTGGGAAAATACCCGCCGCTTCATCAACATCAATTAAGCCCGCAATTTCTAAGGCTTGAAGCGCGCGTCCATAAGTTGATGGATCGTTTGAAATCGCAATAATTCCGCCATCTGGTATATCTTCCACTGACGAATGTTTATCAGAATATAAACCTAAAGGTGTAATTAACGTATTCCCAATCGGTGTGATTGTGCCATTATTTTCATCATTCCATGAAAATAGAAACGAATACCCTTGAGTTGCGTTTAAATCTAATGAACCGTTTTGTAAGGCTTCATTTGGTTGATTGTAATCTGAGAATAGCACAAGCTCAATTTCGATACCTTCTTGTTCTAGCGCATTTTCAACGACAACATCCCAATAGTCATAAGCATTTGAACTGGCTAAACCTATCGTTACTTTCTCACCTTCAAATTCCTCTTGGGCAGAAGCTTGCATCGGTAAAAAGCTTGCGATAGTAATGATTGCTAAGAATGAATATAATAATTTTTTCATTACGGACCTCCATTTTTTATTAAAAAAAGCGCAAGTAAAGTCTACAACCACTTTCTTCATTGTAGCTTACTTACGCTTTAAGTTTGTTTCTTTTAGAGTGTTTGACTATTCAGCTGATTCTTCGGACTCAGCTTCTTCTGATTCAGATGATTCTGAGCCTTCTTCGCCTTCTTCAGTCCATGCTGGAACATCTCCACCGTTACTTGCTTCAGCTAATTTTTCAGCGACTTCGTCTGTTTGGTATAATTCTACGACTTTAGCAAATAATTCGTTGTCTGCGTTGTCACCATTTACTGCGATAACGTTTTTGTAATCATCTGGTAAGTCTGCAGGATTTTCAGCATCTAGGAAAATAGCATCCTCAACACTTAAACCAGCGTCTAAAGCAAATGTGTTGTTAATAACTGCTGCATCCACATCTGGTAAAGCTTGCGCAATTTGTGCCGCTTCTAATTCTTCAAATTGAATATTTAATGGGTTATCAGTTACGTCCGCAACTGTTGGTAAGATTCCTGCTTCATCATCCACTTCAATTAAGCCGGCTAATTCTAAGCCTAATAATGCACGACCACCGTTTGTTGGGTCATTAGGAATTGCGATCACTGCGTCTTCTGGAATCTCTTCAATTGAAGTAATTGATTCAGAATACACTCCTAATGGTGTAACATATGAGAAACCTAAGGCTTCAAGGTTACCATCATTTGCTTCATTCCATTCGTTTAAGAAAGCCACGTGTTGGAAAGCATTTAAATCTGTTGATCCGTCTTGTAAAGCAACGTTTGGTTGAACATAATCTGTAAATAATACTAATTCAAGTTCAATACCTTCTTGTTCTAAGGCCTGTTCCGCAACAAATTCCCAAACTTGTTCTTCTGCTTCACTTACAACTCCAACGGTTACTGCTTCGCCTTCGAATTCACCTTGGGCTTGAACTGCTGAAGTTGCCCCAACTAAAACGCTACCTGCTAACGATAATACACCTAATGATTTCAAGAATTTTTTCATAATAAATCTCTCCTTTTTTTATGTTTATTCAGTATCTTCTTCTGTTGATTCTTCACTTGATTCTTCAGTTGACTCTTCTGATCCATCTGTACTTTCTGCTGGTTCATAGCCTTCCCATGCTGGAATGCTTCCGCCGTTACTTGATTCTAGGATGACTTCTGCTACGTCGGCTGTTTGGTAAAGTTCTACGATTTTCAATAGTAATGGACTTTCAGCATCTTCAGAACGAGCTGCAATGATATTTCGGTAAGTATCACTTAATTCTTCTGGTGTGTCAGTATCCACGAAGATAGCATCTTCAGTGACTGATAAACCTGCGTCTTCTGCGTGACCTGTGTTAATAATCGCTGCTGCAACATCTGGTAGAGATTGTGGGATTTGAGCTGCGTCTAATTCGATAATTTCAAGGTTTAATGGGTTCTCAGTAATATCATCAATCGTTGGTAATACGCCAACAGCGTCATCTACTTCGATTAATCCAGCAATTTCTAAGGCTAGTAAAGCACGCCCACCGTTGGTTGGGTCATTAGGAACTGCGATGCTGTCGCCATCCACAATTTCTTCTACCGATGTAATTTTATCTGAGTATAAGCCCATTGGTGTAACTAATGTAAAGCCTAAGTTTACTAGATCTTCGTCATTTGCTTCGTTCCAGTTTTCTAAAAAGGCAACGTGTTGGAAGGCGTTTAAATCTAGAGAGCCATTTGCTAAAGCTTCGTTCGGTTGGTTATAATCAGTTAAAAGTGTCACATCAATCTCGATACCTTCTTGCTCTAAAGCTTTGTCGGCAACATAGCCCCAAACTTCTGCACCATTATCTCCTACAACACCAACGTTAACTTGCTCGCCTTCAAATTCTCCGGTACTTTCTTGTGCAAATGCCACTTGAGTAGCTGGCGCTAGAATGAGTGAACTTGTCAGGGCAACTTTTCCTAACTTCTTAAGTAATTTTAACATAGCACTTTTCTCCTTTTGTCTTTGACTATTCAGCATCTTCTTCCGTTGTCTCTTCGCTACTTTCTTCTTCACTTGTTTCTTCGCTGCTTGCGTCTTCAGCATTTTCTCCAATCACTGGCGCATTTTCCCAGGCTGGTTTATCACCATTGTTAGTTGTGTCATATAGAGCTTGAGCGACTTCTTCAGATTGGTAGTACTCAACAATTTGTAAATATAGGGCATTGTCTTGATTTTCTTCAAGAGCTGCGATGACATTTCGGTAAGCTTCATTTAATTCTTCTGGATAATCCGCGTCAACGAAGATAGCTTCATCTAAGCTCAGTCCGGCATCTGTCGCAAAGTTTAGGTTAATAAACGCTGCCGCTACATCTGGTAATGATAAAGCTAATTGAGCTGCGTCTAGTTCTTCAAACTCTAAGTTTAATGGGTTATCTGTAATATCATTGACTGTTGCTAAAGGTCCAACTTCATCATCTACTTCAATGACACCGGCTAGTTCTAAGCCAAGTAAAGCACGTCCACCATTGGTTGGATCATTTGGAATAGCAATTGTATCGCCTTCTTGTAAGTCATCTAAAGATTCAATGTTTTCAGAGTAAGCACCCATTGGCGAAACAAAGGTATAACCAATGCCAGTTAGACTTCCGTCATTTGCTTCATTCCAGTCATCTAAAAAGGCAACGTGTTGGAAGGCATTTAAGTCTAGCGAACCGTCTTGTAATGCAATGTTTGGTTGAACATAGTCACTGAATAAAACTAAATCGACCGTGATTCCATCGGCTTCTGCCTTCTCAACAACGACATTCCAGACTTCTTCTGAAGGCCCAGGAACAATCCCAACTGATACTTCTTCACCTTCAAATTCACTTTGTGCTTGTACTGGAGCACTTGCACCTACTAATAAACTTGCTGCTAATCCGACAACACTTAAACTTTTTAACCATTTTCTCATTTTTATCTCTCCTTGTTCATTGATATATTGACCGTTCTATTATTTGACATTTTAATTACTTTCGACATAAAATAAACTACAAAAAAAACTCCCATCCTATGAAAAGGACGAGAGTATAAACTTCGTGTTACCACCTTAATTTGTCATTTCATCACTGAAATAACCTCTACCAGTACATTTGTTTAAATAATATTAACTATATACTGTGGCATCTCTAACGGGTGCATCCGTTCATCCTTATTGCGTTACGCATTCAGAATGACCGCTCAGTAGCCATTTTCAACCGATCGTCACTTACTCACTTTCACCAAACGTGAGCTCTCTAAAAAGTTTGATTGATTTACTTTCCACATCAAAGCGTTTTATTTATCTGTTGAAACTATAATAGTACACAAATTTTACTTTGTCAAACATTTTATTAAAAAATATGTTAGACTTAAGAATATTATTAGAGGAGTTGATGAGAATGGATTATAAAAACATTAATAAACACTTACTAAACACGTCGGAGAATCTCATCCGACTTTTTAACGATCAAATCAGTCATATTGAAGGATTGTTATTTTTCAACGTTGGCGAACCAGATTTTCCGACCCCGGAAAATATTAAACAAGCAGCCATAAAATCAATCAATGCCGATCAAAGTTTCTATGCCCATTCTCGTGGTGTGTATGAATTGCGTGAGGCGATTCACCGTTACTTAAATCGTAAATATGATTTGGATTACTCACCGGATGATCAAATTATCGTTACAGCAGGTGCGACCCAAGCATTATATTTGGCGGTAACTGGCTTAGTGAATCCAGGCGACGAAGTCTTAGTCGTCGACCCGAACTATGTTATCTATAATACACAAATTTCTTTATCAGGCGCAAAAGCTGTAGCCATCGACGTTAGCTCAACTCAATTTAAGCTGACACCTGAATTGTTAGAAGAAGCCATTACAGATAAGACAAAGGCTTTGCTTTTAAATCACCCGACAAACCCTACGGGAGTTACTTATACTCATGATGAAATTGAAGCCTTAGCTGAAGTCATTAAAAAACATCAAATTTATGTCATTTCAGATGAAGTGTATTCAGAATTTAGTTACGGATCTAAGCATACATCGATGGCAAAATTTGCACCTGAATTAACTTTATTAATTAATGGAACGTCAAAATCCCATGCGATGACCGGATGGCGCTCTGCCTTCTTAGCGGGACCTGCAGAATTAATTAACTCAATCTACCCGTTGCATCAATCAGTTCTAACTGCCATTAGTACCCAAATTCAATATGCTAGTATCGAAGCTTATGATAATAGCGACGCCGAAATTCAACTCATGTTAGAAGACTATCAAGCACGCCGTGACTTTCTTATTGAAGGTTTAAGTGAATTGGAATATGACTTCATTGTTCCTGAAGGCGCATTTTATCTTTTCAGTAAAATTCCAGCTTGGTATGAAGAAGACGATTACCAATTCTGTCTAGATTTAGCCCATGAAGTTAAAATTGGTGTCACGCCTGCTCAAATTTTTGGTGAAGCTGGTCGCGGACACTTTAGAATCAGTTATGTTTCAAGTATGGCCAATTTAAAAATATTACTCGAACAACTTAAAGCCTTCGAAACGTCTTATAAAGAAAAGAAAGCATAGGAATAGCAAAAGCACTCAACGCGGGTTGAGTGCTTTTTTGTGATTTTGATTAAACTAGGATTCGTTTTAGATTCGAATGATCGATTAGTGCTAATCAAGCATTCGTTTTAGATTCGAGTGATCGATTAGTGCTAATCAAGCATTCGTATTAGATTCGAGTGATCGATTAGTGCTAATCAAGCATTCGTTTCAGATTCGAGTGATCGATTAGTGCTAATCAAGCATTCGTTTCAAATTCGAGTGATCGATTAGACGAATATACTGGTCCAATAATCGTGGACAACTCCAAACAAACTAATTTCATTCGTGGACTCCAGTTATTTCTGTCATAATAAACGCAGACACGGTGCGTCCATGACCTTGGAGTCAAATCTTACTTTTCAATTTGTTCAATCGTTTCTTTTGGAACTGACCCATTACCTTTCAATGACCCAACCATCATATAGAATCGCTCCGGCAAGGCTAAGTCAGAAATATCTTCCACATGTAAGGTAACAGCATCCTCTTCGCCTGCTTTTAATTTCTGCATTAAATCTGGCTCGACAATCGCTGCTGACCCCATCGCAAGAATATCTACATAATTCAAAGCTTCGAGCAACTTATCTGGACTCGTTAAGTCCCCTGCTCCAATGAGTAATGTACGATCCGCTAATAATTCGCGGACAACTTCATTAATTACTTCCCCTTTATGCTCACCGAGACGGGCTTTGTTTTTAAAGCCATTGGGTCCAAATTGAGACACATGAATATAATCCACACCCAAATCAGCTACTTGGTCAATTAAATATAAAGCGTCATCAAGGTTATAGCCGACGATCTCGCCATGAATTTCTTCCGGACTTATACGGTAACCTATGATGAAATCATCTTTAGCGTGTTCATTTGCTACTTTTTGAACGGCTTTAACTACAGCTAAAGGAAAGGCTGCTCGTTTCTCTCGATTTCCACCCCACTCATCCTCACGTTCGTTCGATAATTCTGAGAAGAATTGTTGAATTAAATAATGATTCGCCCCATGAACTTCTACACCATCAAAACCTGCTTCGATCGCACGTTTAGTAGCATCTGAAAAGTACTGTACAAATTCATAAACTTCTTCGTTTGTCATACCAGTGACTGGATAATCTAAGAAAACAAAGTCTTTTGTACTAGGTCCATACACTTTTTCTTCATCTTGATAGGAATACTTAGCTTGGCGACCTGGATGAAAAATCTGAAGCATTGCTTTTGCACCCTGTGCTTTCATAGTACTGGCTAATTTCTTCATACCAGGTATGTGCGCATCTGATTGGATGCCTAAACCATAACCAAAAGCATTACCAAATGGTCCTACATTCGCTGCTCCAGTTAATAATAAGGCTCCTGTTTGACTGCGACGTTCAAAATATTTTAGATCATCTTCACCGACAAAGCCGTCGTAAGTTGACCCTTCTGCCACCATTGGTGCCATCGCAAATCGCGATGAAAGCTGACTGCCATTAGGAAGGTTTACAGCTTGGAATAGTCTTTCATATTGCTGATTCATTAAATTTAGATTCCTCCTTTAGGGATCGCTTTATATTTTATTGAACATTTTCGCGAGGTGTTTGTATGAATTTAAGCGTTCTTTCTCACCATGAATTGGTGCATAAACCATTAATTCATCGATACCTAATAATTGTTGTTCTTCCTCTAAGATAGATTGAACTTTCTCAGGTGTTCCTTTAATTATGAAGCGTTTATCATAATGATTATTTAAGAAATTTAATTCTTGTTCAGAAAATTTATAATCTTTCAGCTCTTCGGGACTGACATTTTTAATCATACGTCCGCGTGACAAGGCCAATTGTGATAGTTCCATAGGTTTAGCCAAGTAATCAGCTTCTTCTTGTGTATCAGCCACGACAATTAAGTAACTGACCATCACAGATGGTTTTTCAAAGAAACAGCTCGCTTGAAACTCATTGCGGTACTGTTTGAATACTTCAGGGTCTGTTTCTAAACCAAAGAATTTCGCAAAACTATAGCCTAAGCCCATTTCTCCCGCTTTACTCGCAGATTGACCAGAAGATCCTAACATCCATGGCTGCGTTAAAGTTGATGTTCCTTGTGGCATCGCGTTCGTTCTTCCGTAATAGCCATCTGCTTGTTGGTCTGATAAGTAATCCAGAATAATTTCAATCTTGTCGTATTGATCATCAAAAGAGTTAGGTTTACCTTGTGCCAGTGCAACAATTTCATTCGGACCACTTCCGGGTGCACGTCCGAGTCCAATATCAATGCGGTCGGGAGCTAATGCTGTTAAGGTTTTGAAGTTTTCTGCTATTTTCAACGGTGAGTAGTGCATAATCATTGTCCCACCCGTACCTAAGCGGATTTTTGACGTCACCGCAGACATATAAGCTGCCAATAATTCTGGTGATGAACTTGCGTGGGTCGGTGAGTTATGATGCTCTGCAAACCAATAGCGTTTGTAATTTAACTTTTCTATCTCTTGAACAAAGCGCTTTGTTCGCTCAAATGCTGCCTCAGGGGTTTCTCCGTCATTTAATGTTACTAAATCGTGTACGCCTAATTCCATATATAAATCGTCCTCTCATATTGAATATTCTTATCTTCATTGTAACAAGTGAATAGATAAAAATATTGTTATATGCTTTAAATTTAAGGAAATTCTCCTTTGTACTAGGTAGTTATTTTACAATTAGGTGGTTTCATTATATGATTACTTAGATGATACTAACAAAAGGAGTGATTAGATGGCTGGGCATTCAAAATGGAAAAATATACAAAAACGAAAAAATGCACAAGATTCTAAAAAAGGTAAAATCTTCCAAAAGCTATCCCGTGAAATTTATGTAGCTGCAAAAAACGGTGGCGATCCAGATATGAATCCTTCACTGCGTCTCGTACTTGATAAAGCAAAAAGTGCGAATATGCCAAATGATAACGTTGAGCGAGCAATTAAGCGCGCAACGGATTCAGCTGATGGCGCAAACTATGATGAAGTTGTTTATGAAGGTTATGGACCGGGCGGAATTGGGGTCTTAGTTTATGGACTAACAGATAACCATAACCGTACAGGAACTAATATCCGTACAGCTTTTAATCATAATGGTGGTAATTTAGGTGAGAAAGGTTCTGTCGCTTTTCAATTTGAACGTAAAGGTTATATTGCAATTGAACGTGAAGGTTTAGAAGACGACGAAGATACTTTAATGATGAATATTCTTGAAGCGGGAGCCGAAGATATGGAAATGTCAGAAGATGTTGTTGAAGTTTACACAGCTCCAACTGATTTTACTGCTGTTCGTGATGCTTTAGCTGAAAACTACACTTTAGCTCAATCTGAATTAACGATGAAACCAAATATTTCTGTGCCACTTGATGAGGCACTTGTAGAAGATTTTGAAGCTATGATCGATATTATTGAAGATGACGATGATGTCACAGATGTTTATCATAACGCAGAGTATTAATAATTTTTAAATTATCAGGCCAGTGAGGTGCGCATGCATGTTGCTGGCCTATTTCTTTACTCATTTTTAATGAATAATTGCACATTTATCCATATCAATAGCAGTCTACTTCGATTAGCTTTATACTTTTATAAAGCTATTTGAAAGAGGTGTTTGTAATGGAAACTTACTTTAAAATCAAAAGAGGGAAATTAGCTACAGCTATTTTCTTAATTATCGGCTTAGTCTTTACTTGGAATGGAGCCACATTTTCTCTTGTCCTTTTCCCGATGCTCGGCCAAGACAACTTTGATAATCAGTTAAGTATCATTGCGTTTATCCCCCTGATTTTTTTAATTATTGGACTCATTCTTTTGGGTTACTCGATTTATTCAATCGTCAACGCAACGTATATCACGGCTAGTGAGGATACAATTCAATATCACAAGGAGACTTATGATGTTAGTCGTATTCATCGTTTTGTCTATCGTTCTCGCTTTATTCGAAGAAAACGCGGAAATGATCATACTGAAGAAATCGTCATCGAAGGTGAAGATGGTGCGATGATTATGAATATTACGAATAAAAACATGCGGACTAAGAAAGTCCTAGAATTAATCAGGGAACATTATCCAAATATTCCCCTCATTACGGAATAAAATTTACGAACTAATCGACAATTTCGCCTTTGTGTCTATTATCTCGAATTAGAGGTTTACATTCATTCAAACACCCTTTATAATATAAAAAGTAAGTTAATTATTTAGAAATAGAGGAGAATTTATTTATTATGGCAGAATTTAAAAATGTAATCAAAAACCGTCGCTCAATCTACGCTTTAGGTACAAACAGCGAGTATTCAATCGAAGAAATCGTTGCAACAATCCGTGAAACTCAAAAAGATGTTCCTTCAGCTTTCAACAGCCAAACATCACGTTTAGTTGTTTTAACTGGTGAAGCAAACACTAAACTTTGGAACTTAATCTTAGATGTTCAAAAAGAAGTTTTAGACCAAGCAACTTGGGACTTCATGTCACCAATTATGGAAGGGGCAAAAAACGGTATCGGTACAGTATTATTCTTCGAAGACCGCGATGCAGTAGCTAAAATGCCTACTCAAGGTCAACGTACTGAAGCTTACAAACAAAACAACTCAGCTAACTCACAATACGCTACTTGGTTAGCATTAGCTGAAATGAACTTAGGTGGATCACTACAACACTTTAACGTAGGCTACGAACAAGGATTTGACAAAGGAATCCGTGAACTATTCGCCCTACCAGAATCATACGAATTAGTGGCTCAAATGCCATTTGGTTCAGTTGAACAAGTTGCTGGCGAAAAAGAATATATCGATTCAGAAGTACAAGTTCAATTAATTAAATAATTTAAACAACAAACCCCCATCATTCTGTACTGCCCCCAAAAAGTTAGATGTTTAATCCAACTTTTTGGGGTCACTACATTTCTGTCAGGGGGCTTTTATTTATTTGATTTCTCCTGTTTCTGCGTCGAAATCAGAGCGACCATATCGTCGCTCTTGATAAACCGCATCGAAATATAATTCAATCATCTCTCTCTTTCGGAAAAATATAAAGATAAAAAACAAGACCAATAATAATAGCTGGTAGAAGAGCAAAATAAGCATTTTGACCGAATTCAATGAGTACAATTTTTAGGATATCACTAAGATCTCTGCTTAGTATATTTGAATACTCATTTCCATTCCTTATTACTCTGATAAATAGCGTCAGTCCAAAGATAATACAATAACTGACAAAAGAATATTTCAAGCTTTTTGCAAACCGATTATCTTCTGTTTGCTCTTCAATCATTAGGACTTCTAAAGGAACTTGAAGAACCTCTGAGATTTTCACCATGTTTTTTTTGCTTGGATAACCTTTACCTAACTCCCATTTTGATATAGATTTGTCACTAACCTCTAGTAATTCAGCCAAGTCTTCTTGAGTCATTTCGTTTTGTTGACGGTACATCTTCAACTTTAAACTTAATACGTTTTTTCACTTTTCATTTTTCATCCTCCTAGTTCATTTATTTTTGATGAAAAAAGACTAAAATTGAAGGAAATTTCATAAAATAGAATTCTATTTTGTAAAAACTTATTTTTTCTAATAGGTTTTACTTAATTACATTTTTGACAAACTCGCTAGTTAGTAAAATTCCTGGATTTAAAGCTAATCAAAATAAAATAATTCTTCGAATTTTTTATCTAAAGCAATACATAAAATTAGTGCGAGTTTTGCTGTAGGGTTAAATTGACCTGTCTCAATGGCACTAATCGTTTGCCGAGAAACCCCAACTAATTGAGCTAATTCTTCTTGCGTTAAATTCCATTCTGCTCTGGCAATTTTTAACCGATTTTTTAATATTAAGTGTTCATTTTTAGTCGTAATTAGTAAACTCCATAACTACTCAATAAAGAAGCAAAGCCTAATATAACACCTATTGAAGCCATAATTCCACTGATCAAGTAAAGTTTTTTATCGCGTATTTCAAAGTATTGATAAAATGATACGGCTGCTGATTGAGCTAGTAAAACTACAACAAGATCTGTAGCTGTTTCGTTAAAAGTAGCTCTTAAAAAAATAAGAAGTAACATGACAACTGATACGCCCATCCAACCTATACGGAAAGCTTTTGTATTAATTTCTTCTTCTCTTTCATCAGTTTTTTCTTGTTGAGCTTTTTTTAAAATATCTTCTTTTTTCATCTCTTACTCCCCCCTTGAATTATATAGATTATAACCTTTCAAAAGGGTTTTGTAAAGTTTTATTGTCATAATGTAAAGTTTTATTGTCTTTTTTGATGAGTTTTACTTAATTCTTATTGTGTCAAACTCAGTTTCAGTAGGTATGCAAACCCCAAACCATAATAAAAACCCCATTAGACTTTTTGGGGTCACTACATTCAGTTGATGGGGGTTTTTACTTACGCTAGTCTGCTGAGTGACTTACGTAAAATATATAATGCGAATATAAATGTCATAACTTCAACAATTATCACCGTGAGCCACACGCCGATAAGGTTAAACCACAAGGCCATCACAAGTAGCACCGGAATGATTAAAATAAAACCACGCAGTGCCGATAAGATGAGCGAAGATCTCGCTTGATTGATCGCTGCCAAATAATAAATCACAACAAAATTCATTCCCGTAAATAAGAATGACATAAAGTATAATGGAATCCCTTGAAGCGCAATCAGTGCCATCTCTTGATTTTGTTCACTATTAAAAATTGCTACTAACCCGCCTGGGAAAAAGAAACCTATTCCAAAAATGATCAAACTAAGGAATACCGCCGCAATGAGCGCAAGTTTTAACACATGTTTTAATTCTTTCGAATTTCCTTGTCCTAAGAACTTACTTGCTAGTGGTTGAAAACCTTGACCTAAGCCTGTAAATAAAGCAATTACTATAATATTAATGTTGGCAATAATTGCATAGGCTGATACAGCAATATTTCCAACCAATCTTAATAATACAATATTAAATAAAAACATCACGACGGCTGAAGAAAACTCGTTAAAGAATGAAGAAAATCCCAGACTTACAATATCTTTAAGTTTCTTGATTTGCATACTTACTTTATTAAAGTGCAAGTGATGAGCAACCCTGCGCCAGTGTAAAGTTGCCACTAAAATCGACGTTATTGGTGAGAACACTGTCGCCATTGCCGCTCCTTTTAACTCCATTTGTAAAGGGAATATAAAGATGTAGTCTAGTACGATATTCACTAAGCCTCCAGTTAACATCGCAAACATCGCAAGACGTGGATTATTATCATTTCTTAAAAATGAAATAAAAACAAAATTGACCATAAACAGTGGTGAAAAGAACATCAATATATCATAATAGCTTTTCGCGAGAGGGTACGTCCCTTCATTCGCACCTAAAAATTGCAAAATGGGTTCCGAGAACAGACTCGTCATCGCCGCAAATACAATTGCAGCACTAATTGTAAACATAAAAGTCATATTAAATAAACGGTTCGCATCAGTAAATTGCTTCTTACCAAGGGCAATCGCAAATAAAGTTGCCCCACCTATTCCAAACATCCAACCAATCCCATTAAATACATTAACTATTGGTAATACAATATTTAAAGCTGCTATACCCCGTGAACCGACACCATTTGCGATAAAGAATGTATCCGCAAAGATAAACAGCGATTGTCCCATCATACTTACCATCGCTAAGGAAACATAGTGCATAAACTGCTTTCGCGTCCTTGACGCTTGATTACTCAGACCGACCAAATTCATTTCCTCCTCAAACAAAAAAGACCCCCTCCCTTTTGTTTCTAAGACCTACACAAAAGGAAAAGAGCCTACTATTTCATCCGGTGATAAAATAATTGCTTTGCTTTAATTACAAGCATTGTAGCAACTTAACATTTTAAAGTCAAACCTCTCTGAATTCTTTAATTGGGTTGTTTTGAAAAGTAATTGTCGACAGCGTATTTGAATGTCGTAAGTAAATGAGCACGCGCTTCTCTCGCAATTGGCGTATTCGGTTGAATGATATCAAAGGCATGATACGCCCCTTCAAATAATTTAAAATGCACTGGCACACCAGCCTCTAGTAAATGACTAATATAGCTGACTGTTTCATCGAAGAAAGGCTCCATTGTTCCAACATGCGTATAAGTTGGCGGTAAATTTGAATAATCTGTCGCTTGTGCTGGTGAAGCGTAGATAGATAGGTTTTCTGCTTGATAATCAGGTCCTAAATACATCTTCCAAGCAACTTCATTATATTGGCTGTTCCATACGGGACTATTCTCTATTTGCGCTGAAGCAGTCTGTCTGCTTGCATCTAACATAGGGTATAAAGGGATTTGAAAGGCAATATTCACTTCCCCGCGGTCCCTTGCTAAAAGTGATAGAGCTGCAGTGAGTCCGCCACCTGCACTATCACCACCAATAAATAGTTGATCAGACCGGACACCGTACTCTGATGCAAGATTTTTTAGCCATTGTAAAGCTAAGTAAGCATCTTCTAATGCCGCAGGATAAGGTGCATCGCCAGATAATGTGTAATCGGGTGCAACGACAACAGATCCGCTTACTCTAATAAAGTCATCAATAAGACTTGCATCCTGCTCCGGTGCACCTAGTGAGTAGCCACCCCCATGAAGCCAGAGTAGCCCGGGTGCTTTATCAATTGAAGCATCCCATTGTTTACCTGAATGATTTAGAAAGATTTCTTTATCTGATGACATTCGTTCACGGGGTCGAAAGACGCATAATCGAAGCAATGATCCGTCTTTACGTGGAATCCACACTTCTGTTAAGCGATTGGGTCCTGAGTATTTACCATATAAAGCTTTTTGAGAAAAGCGCCCTAACTTTTTCATTTTTCGTTGATTCATCTTAGGTTGTAAACGACGAATCCATTTTCCTACTTGACGTAATTCTGGATGGAGCATATCTGTCGTTATTTTCATAATCTTCGCCTCCTTGTAATTTTATTGTACTGCACTTTATCCCAAGTTGCATTCGATACGATTTATTCGTTTGAGGAAATGCTATAGAGAACGTGTTTTTCTAATGGATGTCCACTTGAAAGCTGAGGATGATCAAAGTCTTTGAGATACTCCATCCCAATTTTTTTCATAACATTCTTGGATGGTTGATTGATTTTGGCAGTGAAGCTGTATATTTTATCTAGTTTTAGCGTTTCAAAGGCATATGCTAAGCATGCTTTAGCTGCTTCAGTCGCATAGCCCTTCCCCCAAGCTTCTCGTTTGAGTCGCCAGCCAATTTCGACACATGGTGTGAAATCAGCTTCAAAGTTCGCTTGATGAAGCCCTACATAACCAAGAAACGCTCCGGATTCCTTCTCCTCCACGGCATATAGCCCATACCCCTTTTCTTCGAATTCTTTTTGGATTCTTCTAGCAAAATCAATCGATTCTTCCCCAGTTAGCACATTGGGAAAATACCGCATAACCTCCCTGTCTTGATTCATTCGGATAAATTCGCCAATATCTGATTCTTTCCAACTTCTTAAGGTTAAACGTTTGGTTTCAATATAGATCAACTTCTTCCCTCCAATTTTACTTTTAAATTGACATCTTTGACCAATCCTGATATTATGGATAAATAGTAATCATTACTATTTAAATTCTTAAATAAAAGGAGTACACCATGCGTATTAATATTTTATTGGAAAGCAAAGAGACTGGCGAGCGTTTATACTTAACAACGAAAAATCGCCGTAATAACCCTGATCGACTAGAACTAATGAAGTACTCACCAAAATTAAAACGTCGTACTTTATTCACAGAAGTTAAAAAATAAGGAGGATTTACATACTTGGCCAAAAAATCAAAACAAGCAAAATACGAAAAACAAATCGCCTTGGTAGAACAATATGCAGACCTACGTCGTGAGTTAAAAGCAGCGGGAGACTATGAAGGTTTAAGTAAATTACCCATTGATTCAAACCCTAACCGCTTAAAACTGCGCGATAAAATCGATGGCCGTCCACGAGGTTACATGCGAAAATTCGGAATGTCACGAGTTAACTTTAGAAAGTATGCACATCTAGGGCAAATCCCGGGTGTTCATAAAGCCAGCTGGTAATTGAAGTAAAGGAGCAAATATCCATGGGAGCAATGAATGCATCAAGTGCTTATCGTCACTTAAAAAGTCCAAATATCAAAACTCGCAAACGCGCGTTAAAATTAATTAAAGAAGCAAAACGTAAAAAGAATTAAAGTTATCATACACCTTGTAGACCGATTGGTTTATGAGGTGTTTTTTTGATTTTCCCTATATAAATACCCCCTAAACTCATAACTGAATTTAGGGGGTTCGTTAAATATTTTCGATAAATTTATCTACTTAAGCTGCTTCGAACTGACTATTATAAAGCTTCGCGTAGAAAGTTCCTTGTTCAAGTAAATCATCATGGGTACCGCTCTCGATAATATCTCCGTCTTTCATGACTAAGATAAGATCGGCGTTCTTAATCGTAGATAGACGGTGAGCAATAATGAATGACGTTCGCCCTTCCATTAGTTTATCCATCGCATTCTGAATATTTAATTCCGTACGTGTATCTACGGAACTGGTTGCCTCGTCTAAGATTAACATCGGTTTATCTGCAATCATTGCACGCGCAATCGTTATTTGTTGCTTCTGTCCTTCGGAAAGACTGACTTGATCATTCAAGACTGTATCATAGCCATCAGGCATTGTTGCAATGAAGTGATGTAAGCCAACCGCTCGACTGGCTTCTTCTACTTTTTCATCGGATACATTTTCAACAGAATAGACGAGATTCTCTCGCACCGTACCATTGAATATCCAAGTCTCTTGTAGAACCATACTGAATTGACTACGTACATCTTCTCGTTTCAGCTCATTCGTTGAGACGCCATCAATCTTAATGTCACCACGACTCACATCGTAAAAGCGCATTAATAAATTAATCATCGTTGTCTTACCTGCACCAGTTGGACCGACGATGGCGATTTTTTCTCCAGCGTTTGCTTTGGCAGAGAAATCATGAATCACTGTCTTGTCTGAACCTGGATAACTAAATCCAACATTTGAGAATTCGACGTTTCCTTCGATAGTTGATAATTTTGCTGTCTTACCACTTTCATCTTCCATTTCAGTCGATTCTAGCATATCGAATACACGTTCACCTGCGGCTGCCGTCGATTGAAGTGACTGAGCAGCTTGGGCTAATTGGCTTAATGGTTGTGTAAAGTAGCGTACATACATAATGAAAGCTACAATAACACCGAATGAAATTGATCCATTAAACGCAAGCATCGCACCGACGATACAGACCGCCACATAACCAAAGTTTCCGATGAAAGTCATGATTGGCATCATTAAACCAGACAGACTTTGGGCTCTGAAGCCACTGGTTTGTAAGTTTTTATTAATCTGTATAAATGATTGACGCGCATCATCTTCACCGTTATATACTTTAACAATCGTCTGGTTCGTATATATTTCTTCAATATGACCATTAATTGCACCTAAGTCATTTTGTTGACGTGAAAAATATTTCTGTGATTGACTCATAATTAACATCATTAAACCAATACCAATTAAAGTTGCGAGTACCGCTGTTGCTGTCATAATTAGATTTGTTGTTAACATCATAATTAATGATCCGACTAACATAGTCGTTGCGGTAACAAGTGTTGAGATACTTTGATTGAGTGATTGAGCAATTGTATCAATATCGTTTGTCATTCGAGACAAAATATCTCCCGTTGTATTATTATCAAAATACGCTATTGGTAATTTATTAATTTTTTGTGATAAATCTTGGCGTAATTTTTGAGAAATCCGTTGGGTAACTTCTGCCATAATTAAGCCTTGAACTAATGACAACAATCCACTCAACCCATAGAAACCAACTAAGGTGAATCCAATGGTTCTAACTGCATCCATATCGATACCTGTAACAATACCGGCGGTAACAATATCGGTGAGTTCTGATAATTTATCTGGTCCAATCAGTGTTAAGACTGTCCCAATCACGGCACTCATTAGTGCAATAATTCCAGCTGTCCAGTAAGATCGAAAATAATTAAGCATCTTACCCCAAGTCGCTTTAAAGTTATTTGCTTTTTGGCCAGAAGCTTGGTTACTTTGATTTCCTCCACGTGTTCTATTATTCATTGGCTAATTCCTCCTTCGATAGTTGTGAATAAGCAATTTCCTGGTATTCAGCGGAAGTTTTCATTAATTCATCATGTGTCCCATTTCCAACCATCCGACCTTTATCTAAAACGATAATCCGATCTGCATCTTTAATTGTTCCGATACGTTGGGCAACAATTAATTTAGTTGCATCCGCACAGTCTTTACGAAGTGACTCACGAAGCTGTCGGTCAGTCTGGTAGTCTAAGGCAGAGAAGGAATCATCAAAGATAAATATTTCTGGTTGTCTAGCAATCGCACGAGCAATGGACACCCGTTGTTTCTGACCACCCGAAAGATTCGTCCCACCTGGTGTTACTTTCGCATCATAGCCACCTTCTAGCTTCTCAACGAATTCGTTAGCTTGCGCTGTGTAAACTGCTTCAACTATATCTGATTCTAAGAATCCGTCCTTACCATTATCACCATAAGCGATATTTGATTTAATCGTTCCATCAAATAAGCGCGCTTTTTGCGTAACATAACCAATTCGGTTATGAAGGGCAGCTTGTGTATAGTCTTTAACATTAATCCCATCCACTAGGACCTCGCCTGAAGTCGCTTCGTAAAGTCGAGGAATTAAGTTTATCAATGTACTTTTACCAGAACCAGTCGATCCGATAAAAGCAACCGTCTCCCCTTGATTTGCAGTGAACGAAATATCTTCGATGACATAATCCTCAGCATCTGGATATTTGAAACTCACTTGTTTGAACTCCACTGTACCTTTTTGAGCATTTGGAGCTTCAGTCACTTCTCCATCTATGATGGTTGGTTTAGTTTCTAATACTTCTTGAATACGTTGAACCGATACCGATGCACGTGGAACTAAGATGAAGATAATAATCAACATCATAAAAGCCATCACAATCTGCATCGCATAAGAAGAAAAGACAATCATGTCAGAGAATAAAGTTAACTTCATATCAAAACCAGCATTGTTAATAAGAATCGCACCAATCCAGTAAATAGCTAAGGTCAAGCCACTCATGACAAGTTGAATACTCGGTTGCATGAATGACATCACACGACTGGTGAATAAGTGCGTATTCGTTAACTCAGTGTTCACCGTATTGAATCTTTCCTCTTGAAAATTCTCCGCATTGTACGCACGAACAACTCTCAGTCCGGTTAAATTCTCACGTGTCACCCCATTTAATCTATCTGTTAACCCTTGAAGTGATTTGAACTTAGGCATTGCTAAGAAAATCGCAATCCCAACCGTTAACATGAGGAAAACCACCGCAACCCCAGTCGCAAATGACCATTGCCAACTCTTTCCAGAAATTTTCACCATCGCCCACACAGCAATAATTGGCGCTTTTATAATCGCTTGCAGACCCATAACAATCAACAATTGTACCTGATTGATATCGTTCGTCGAGCGTGTAATTAAGCTGGATGTTGAAAACCCAGAAATCTCTTCCATTGAAAATGAAAGAACTTTATCGAAGAGTTTAAAGCGAACAATTGCTCCGAAATTAGCTGCAATTTTAGATGCTAAAACCGCTACAGCGACAGCAGAAATCAAACTTCCGAACGCACATAACAGCATCATGCCACCCGCAGCATAAATATCACTCATCTGGCTCCCCTCAGTCTGAACCAACATCGTGATTTCACTCATATAATCTGGCAATTTCAGATCCAACCACACTTGAATCACTATGAAGACAAGGCTTAAGCCAGCCAGTAGTGCTTCTTTCATTGTTAAATTTTTAAATATTTTTAACATAAAATACTCCCCTCGATGCATTATTTATTAGTTAAGACAAGAAAGACGTACTTATCTCCAAAGCAAACCCTCGGAAATAGTACGTGACAGTATCCATCATAACTTTCTAGTTCTATACTATCTTTCTACCATTAAATGAATCTAAACAAAAAAATGCTGAGTCCTCTCAGCATTTACCCATTCTTTTGTTCTTTAGGCAAGACGACAATGAATTTCGTCCACTCGTCATTACTCTCAACATTTATATTCCCTTTATGTAATTCGACGACCCTTTGAGCAATCGATAAACCAATCCCGAATCCTTCACTTGCATGAGAAGTATCTGCTTGCCAGTATTTATTAAAAATCCTTTCCTGGTCTTCTTCAGAAATCTTAGTTCCATAATTTGTTATTTCTACGGTTAAATAATCATCATTGGCTTTAATCGTTGATTTTACTGGTGTTTGTTCCGGGGCGAATTTAATTGAATTATCAAATAAGTTTATCCAAATTTGCTTAAGTAACTCTTCATTCGCTTCAATCATGTGCTCATCGAACTCCGGCATCATAGTTAAGTCTTTCTTGGCCCATTTTTCTTCCAATAAAACCATTGAGTTTCTCAATTGTTCCGATAAATTAAACTCGGTAACATCAGTTAATATGGTCTGATTCTCAACTTTTGTTAAATCTAACGCATTCGTCGCAAGATCTGCGAGTCGACTTCCTTCATTAACAATTATCTTTAAATATTCATCTTGTTTTTCTTTTGATAAATTTCCTTTTTGAACGAGTTTTGCAAATCCTCGAATTGAAACAATGGGCGTCTTGAATTCATGGGAAAAGTTATTCACAAAATCCGAGCGTAACATCTCAGTATTAGACAACTCTTCAGCTAAATTATTAAAACTCTTTGATAAGTCTTTCCCAACTTGACTGCGTCCCAAATGAATTCTCGCATCATAATTCCCATGAGCTAGCCGGTCCATTCCCTCAATTAGTATATTGACTGGCTTTAATGGAAACGCACTAAGTATAGCTGCCACAAATGTTCCAATCACAATACTAATGAGCGCAAATAATAATATTGGATATAATATACTTGGGCTTTGAATATGAGTTTGAATGATTCCAGTATGCGCAAGTAGATAGATTAATAAGCTAACAATGGCCATCGTAATGACCATAATAATAAAGACAATCGCGGAGAATATAATTGTCAGCATCGTTCTAGGCAATAGTTTCCTTTTTCTAAGCAATTTCTTTCTTGTCATACGCGCTTCACCGCCCGATAACCTAAGCCGCGAACGGATTCAATGTCAAACTCTGGCCACTCACCAAATCGCTTACGAAGCCTTGCGACGTGGACTGTTACTGTCTCCCAACCTGTATCACTGTCCACTCCCCATATTTCATCCATTAATTGGATTCGTGTATAAATTTTCCCTGGATATGATAAAAGCATATAAAGTAATTGAAATTCTTTTTGTGGCAAAGTATGTACTTCATCTAAACGAGACACCATTAATTTGTCATAATCTAGAGTGACTTCGCCAATATTAATTTCTCTTTCAGTTGCAATTTTGGCACGACGAAGAAGAGCCTTAATTCGAAGAAGCATTTCCTCCTCATCTACCGGCTTAATCATATAATCGTCCGTCCCAGCAATAAAACCTTGCTTACGATCGATTGGCAACTGCTTAGCAGATACCATTAAAATAGGTAAGTCATTTTTCATTTCTCGTAATATTTTAGTGAACTCATAACCATCCATATTAGGCATCATAATATCCAACAAGACTAGATCAATATGTTGATTTTCCATCAGATCAAGGGCATCTTGACCATCTTCTGCGGTAAAGACTTTATAATTTTCTTCTTCTAAAACTGCTCGCATTAATTGGCGTGTGTTTTTATTATCATCTACAACTAAAATTTGGAACATCCCAATCACCTCATTACTAATTATAGTCGATTAAGTTAACTAGAGCTAAACTTATGGGGGCGGAGTATATATTTTAAATACCAATCCCCCCTGTCATGATCTGACAGAGGGAGTTGGAGTTTTAATAGGACAGGTCATGTTGTGACAGGGGAGTTAGACTGTTAACGGAACGGGTCATGTTGTGACATGGGAAATTAAACGCCTAACAGGACACGTCACCACGTGACAAGGGAAATTAAATGCCTAACGGGACACGTCACCACATGACACGGGAAATTAAACAGCTAACGGGACGGGTCATCACATGACAGGGGAAACTAAACGTCTAACAGGATGGGTCACCATATGACACGTCCCATTAAACTTTATTCAAGTTATTAAACAAATATAATTGACCATTCTGGTCATTATTGTTAGAATAAAAATAAGTTGACCAGTGTGGTCATTAACAGAAAGTAGGTGCTTTATGTTTGAAAGTCAGCAATTTAATCGAATTGATGATGCAAAGAAGGAACGCATTCTAAGTGCAGCTTTTAAAGAATTTGCTGAGAAAGGGTTTGATGACGCTTCAACAAACCGGATTGCTAAGGAAGCGAATATTAGTAAGGGGAGTTTATTTAATTATTTCAATAACAAGGAAGACTTGTTTAAGTATTTAATTGAATTAGCTTTAGAACGCATTGATACGATGTATTTTCAGAAGGTTAATTATGACATTACGGATATTTTTGATCGGATTATTCATTTTTCAGAAATAAAAAATCAAGAATACCCTAGATTTAAAGATACGTTTGATTTTTTAGGTCATATTTTTGTAAATATATCCCGCTACACAACTATATGTGAAGGCTTACCGCAAGCTAAACTAGCGATTGAAAAGCAAGTTGATAAAGTATTAAATAAAGACATTGATTTAACTAAATTTCGTGAGGATATTGATGCGGAGAAAGCGTTGAATCTAATCTATTGGTCAATAGAAGGTTATCGTAATAAGCTTGTGACACAATTTTCTGATACGGATTTTACAGAAATCAATCCAGCAGACCTAACACCACTTTACGATGAATTCTTTGCTTACATTCATTTATTGAAGACAGTATATTACAAACCAGCATACGTTACTGACGGTTCTAAATAAGGAGGACAACATGTCAAAAGTCATTGAAGTACAAAATTTAACAAAGAGCTTTGGAAATTTCACAGCCTTAGATAAAGTCAATTTAAATGTTAACAAAGGTGAAGTCCATGGCTTTATTGGGCCAAATGGTGCTGGTAAATCAACGACAATTCGGGTTCTGCTAGGTATGTTAAAAGCAGATTCGGGGCAAGTTAAAGTATTTGACCAAGATGCGTGGAAACAGTCCGTTGATATTCATAGACGCATTGCCTATATCCCAGGTGACGCAAATCTTTGGCCAAACCTCACTGGGGGTCAAACCATTGATCTGTTACTGAAGATGCATGGAGGTCCAGTGAACCAAGCTCGTCTGGATGATTTGATTCAGCGTTTTGAACTTGACCCGACCAAGAAGAGTCGAACTTATTCTAAAGGGAATCGTCAGAAAGTTGTTTTAATCGCCGCTTTTGCAGCAGATGTAGATTTATATATCTTAGATGAGCCTACTTCTGGATTGGATCCATTAATGGAACGGCTTTTCCAAGAGCTCGTCTTTGAAGCAAAGGAAAATGGAAAAAGTGTGCTCCTATCGAGTCATATCTTATCTGAAGTGGAACGTCTGTGTGATAGTGTGTCGATTATTCGTAAGGGCCAAATTATCGAGTCAGGCACACTCGATGAGTTGCGTCATTTAACTCGAAGTAAATTAACGATTCAAACTGAAATGCCAGTGCCTGGTTTGGCTCAATTAGAAGGTATCCATGATTTGGTGGAGATGGGCGATAATCATTATCAAATGCAGATTGAAAGTCAGAGACTCAATGCAATTATGCAACATCTTTCAGACTTTAATTTAGTTAAGTTAGAAAGCCAACCGCCAACTTTAGAAGATTTATTCCTACATCATTATGAGAATCCGCAAGGAGGTCAGTAATTTATGCTCACACAG
The DNA here is from genome assembly GCF_045528525.1 of Ruoffia sp. FAM 26255. Taxonomy (NCBI): domain Bacteria; kingdom Bacillati; phylum Bacillota; class Bacilli; order Lactobacillales; family Aerococcaceae; genus Ruoffia; species Ruoffia sp. FAM 26255. The sequence goes on from NZ_JBGQQX010000005.1 coordinate 57,936, forward strand.
CTTTTTAAAGAGACTGGCCGGATTTTTAGTTTATTATTTCGACAGCATCGACTAAATATATTTCTTTGGCTGGTTGGAATCGTTGGACTGACTATAAGTGTGGCTTACGTTTATCCGATGATTTATGAAAACCAAAGCGACTTAGTTGGCCTAGGGATCACAATGCAAAACCCTGCGATGACAGCGATGCTAGGTCCTGCACAGTCACCATCGGATTATACAGCTGCGATTGCTTTTGCTGGAGAGATGTTGTTATTTACAGCGATTGGCATGGCTGTTATGAACATTTTATTAGTAAGCACAACAACGCGGTTGGATGAAGAAGAAGGTCGGTTAGAACTCGTTCAATCATTACCTGTTGGAAAATTATCCTATACTACCGCTTCGACTTTATTAATGCTTATACTCAATGGAGTCATAACATTAGTGATTGCGGTCGGTTTAGGTGTTATGGATAATGCAGATTTTACTTGGGAGGCTTCATTATTATATGGAGCTGTTCTTGGGTCCACTGGGTTATTCTTTTCAGGAGCTACCATTGTCGCTGCTCAATTAAGTGAGACAACACGTGGAACTCGCGGGATTGCTTTCACTGTACTCATTCTTTCATATCTTATTCGTGCAGTTGGTGACGTTAGTAATGAAACTCTGTCACTTTTCTCACCATTAGGTTGGACTGTGCGTACTGAAGTGTTTGCGACGAATGAATGGTGGCCAATCATTGGATTAGCGGTTGGATCAGTAATTCTAATTGGCGTTGGCTTTATATTAAATCGTCGTCGCGATATTTTTCAAGGACTACTACCGCAACGTCCTGGTAGAAAAAATGCTTCTTGGTTCTTAAAAACTTTACCAGGTTTTGTTTGGAGTCAAGAAAAGGTTAAACTCATTTCATGGGCTTTAGGAATTTTCCTTATAGCAGCAGCTTTTGGTGCGATCTTAGGTGATCTTGAAACGTACTTTGCTGACATGGATATTTTGCAAGCTTTTCTACCAAATTTAGACACTGCTACTTTAACTGAAGAATTTACACGATTATTGTTCGCGATTATGTCGCTATTTACTGGCATCCCTGCTGTTACGATGATCACGAGCCTGAAGCATGAGGAAGATATTGGGCGATTGGAAAATATATACAGTCGTTCTGTTTCACGCACGAAGTTGTTACTGACCTATTATTGTATCGGTTTAGTATTTATTGCAATTATGCAACTTTTAATGGCGATAGGTATTTACTACCCTGCCAGCCTTGTGATGGACGAACCTTTATCTCTAGTAACTTTTGTTGAAATGGCCTTGTTATATGTTCCTAGCATATGGTTCCTTTTAAGCTTGGCAACGTTCATACTCGGCTTTATTCCTAAAGTCATGCAATTAATTTGGCTTTACTTAACATTCTCTTTCATCGTGAGTTATTTAGGTGAACTTATGGAATTTCCAGAATGGTTAAATAACTTATCTGTCTTTTACCATACGCCAGTGGAATTCGATGGGTTCCCTCTACTTGTCATAATCGTTGTAGCTATTGTACTATCGGCGCTTGGTTTCATTGGATATAACCGCCGTGATTTGAAAAATTAATAGTAAAAAAACCGCTAAAGCATTTTTCAACTTTAGCGGTTTTTCTAGTTTCTTTCTCTAATACGGTTACGGTAATCATTCACGAAATTAGGCCAATCGGTCTTGATGACGTTGACTCCGTATTTTCTCATAATACTCCAGACATAAGTTTCACTACAAAGAATTGCGGCTGTATCGTCCAGCACATCGAATAGTTTATACTCTCTACCAAGGTGTTCAGAATTGGCAATAATCATCATATCTTGGTGAATCAGTTTATTTAACCAATTACTTTCTAGCAATGAATGATGATTTAAATCATCAATTCTTAAATCAACACCAATTAATCGAATATTATCATAAGTCTTTACTCGTTCAAAGTCAGCTTGTTCGTAGGCAATCGCAACGATTGGTATATTCACATTCGCTTCGTTTAACAACTCTAATGACTTTGGTTCAGCTGGTGCTTTTAGGAATAATAATTCTTTCTTACCTGATTTGATTAATATGTCAAAAAGAGCTTCATCATCCCAGTAATCTGACGTTCGATCTATATTTACAATATAGTTTATTGGAAGCCAATCTAGAAAGTCTTCTAACTTTTCTACTCGGTAGCCAGATTTTTGTCCATTCGAATTGAGTAACACTAAAGAATCAATCTCTTCAGAGGTCATCTCTTCAAACTCTTTATCAACATCTAGTAACATTCTTACGACTAATTTATGAAATAAATAATACACGCCGTCAGCTGAGCGACATACGTCGACCTCTATAATATCTGCTCCCGCTTTTTTAGCGGTAATTGCAGCTTGACGGGTATTTTGAATTACATTCCCACCCCAGAATCCGCGGTGGGCCATAATTAAGAACTTTTTATCATCTTTGGTTTGTTTAATAATATTTTCACTCATTTTATTCTCTTTCTTTTAATTTTTCTATTAACTATTTTTTTAATTATATTTTCGATTAAGGCTAAAAATACCTGTCAGTTTGTAAAAGGTATACATTGCGAATATACTCATATTGTAATCGATTACCTACATTTGTCATTATAACACCGTCTTGAGGGTATTGATATGCCTTTTCTATGTTTTCCTTAATGATATTAATAATATTCATTAACTAGTATTTAATAACGCTTGCACATTTTAATTCCGTGTGTTATCTTTGTATCACATTAGAAAAATTAAAATTCAAGGAGAAAACTAAATGATTCTGTTAACAAATACAAAATTAAACAACGTCGTCGTCGACGCTGTCAGGACTTAGCTTATTCGATAAAAATTCGAATATATGCCAAGTCCTATTCGTGTTTGTTGACAGAATAGGATTTTCTTTTTAAAAGCCCTATTCTATCCGCAAGATAGAATAGGGCTTTTTATTTTTCTATTAAAACTTAAAAAAGGGGATTATTATTATGAAACTAAGAAAAATGGGACTAACATTACTATCAATGCTTACTTTAGGGGCTAGCTTAACGCCTGCTATGTCCACTGCAAACGCACAAGAAGAGGAACCAATTCGCATTGGTGCGAATTTAGAACTCTCTGGATACGGATCAGCTTACGGTGTACCTATCATCGATAATCTGACATTAGCTGCTGAAGAAATCAATGAAGCGGGCGGTTTATTAGGTGGCCGCATGATCGAAATTATTGACTATGACAATACTTCGAACAAAACTGAAGCAACATCCATTGCGACTCGCCTAGCCGGTGAAGATGTAGCAGCAGTTCTTGGCCCAGCAACATCAGATATGATTTATGCATCACGCCCTTCTGCCATTCAAAGTCAGTTACCGACAATGTATCCAGTTGGAACGTCTGATGATCTAACAATCGATGAGAATGGTGATGTAATAAGCAATATCTTCCGTTTAGCTTTTACGTATTCTTTCCAAGGTAAAGCTGCTGCTAGATATGCTATGGACGAATTAGGTGCAACAAACGCAGCAGTTATTACTGACCAATCCAATGATTATTCGGTTGGTTTAGCCGATCCTTTTAAAGCAGAATTCGAAGCTTTAGGTGGGACAATTACTGAAGAACTCTTCTACAACGCTGGCGAGCAAGACTTTATGGGTCTATTGACTTCATTGGCTGCCCTTGATTTTGATGTTTTATATATACCTGGTTTCTTTAGTGAAGGTGGAATCATTGTTCGACAAGCGCGTGAAATGGGTCTAATGCAACCAATTCTAAGTGGACATGGCTTCGCAAGTGATACATTATTAGAAATTGCTGGCCCACAAAATGCAACAGACTTATATATTACCTCTCACTTCCATACTGGTAGTGAAAACCCAGGCGCTCAAGAATATGTTGCGAAATTCGAAGAACGTTACGGTGAATCACCTGACACATTTGATGCTTTAAGTTATGACGCTGCCCACTTAATCTTCCAAGCTATTGAAGAAGCCGGAACAGATGACCCTGAAGCAATTCGCGAATCAATGGAAAATATTCAGTTTGAAGGAATCACTGGTGCATTCCAATACGATGAATACCATAATGCCGTAGAAACTGCCCCAATGTTACATTATATCGATGGAGAAGTAGCTGAAGTATTTGAAGTTGATGGGAACTAATAAATAGACAGATAAACGGAGCTTACTTCTAGTGAGTTCCGTTTTTTATTGTCATAAAACTATAGCACGAATAAAGTCCATTAATAATGCTTGCACATTTAAATTCCATGTGATATCTTTGAATTACATTAGAAATCATTAAAATTTAAGGAGAAACCCCAATGCTTCTGTTATCAAACATGAAATTAAATAACGCCATTATTATTATTATTAACGGCCTCAGGACTTAGCTTATTCGAAAAAATCGAATAACTGCTCAGTCCTATTCATGTTTGAACACAGAATAGGAAAATCTTTTTTAATAGTCCTATTCTATCCGAAAGATAGATTAGGGCTTTTTATTTTTTCTATTGAATATTATATAAGGGGATTATTATTATGAAATTAAGAAAACTAGGATTAACGTTACTTTCAATGCTTACTTTAGGGACAAGTTTAACACCTGCTAAGACTACTGCACAGGCACAGGATCAAGAACCAATTCGCATTGGAGCAAACTTAGAACTGTCTGGTGTCGGATCAGCATACGCTGTACCAATGATGGATAATCTGACATTAGCTGCCGAGGAAGTTAATGAAGCGGGCGGTCTCTTAGGTGGTCGAATGGTCGAAATCGTAGAATACGATAACACATCGAATAAAGCAGAAGCAACTTCGATTGCGACTCGTTTAGCTAGTGAAGGTGTATCTGTAGTTTTTGGTCCTGCAACGTCTGACCTAGTTTACGCATCCCGTCCAACTGCGGTTGAAAGTCAGTTACCAACTATATATCCCGTAGGAACAGCAGACGATTTAGCTTTAGATGAGAACGGTGAAGTTATCAGTAATATCTTCCGTTTAGCCTTTACTTATACATTCCAAGGAAACGCAGCTGCAAGGTTTGCGATGGACGAATTAGGCGCAACCAATGCAGTGGTTATTACTGACCAATCAAAAGACTATTCGGTTGGTTTAGCTGAGCCTTTCAAAGCAGAATTTGAAAATTTAGGCGGAACAGTTGTTGATGAAGTGTTCTATAATGATGGCGAGCAAGACTTTATGGGCTTACTCACTTCAATTGCTGCCCTTGATTTCGATGTCTTATATGTCCCCGCCTTCTTCAGTGAAGCTGGAATCATCGTTCGCCAAGCACGTGAAATGGGTCTAATGCAACCAATTCTAAGTGGACATGGCTTCGCAAGTGATACTTTAACTGAAATTGCTGGCGCCCAAAACGCTACTGATCTTTACTTTACATCGCACTTCCATACAGGTAGTGACAATCCTGGTGCCCAAGAATACGTTGCGAAATTCGAAGAACGCTTCGGTCATGCACCCGATACATTCGACGCTTTAAGTTACGATGGCGCTCACTTAATCTTCCAAGCAATCGAAGAAGCAGGGTCAGATGATCCAACAGCGATCCGTGACGCGATGGAAAATATTCAATTCGAAGGCGTAACTGGATCATTCCAATACGATGACCTTCATAATGCCGTAAACTCCGCTCCTATGTTACATTTAGTAAACGGAGAAGTGACTGAGGAATATGTAGTGGATGGTAACTAACATAACATACAAACGGAGCTTACTTTATTGTAAGCTCCGTTTTTTTAACGAACCAAAAAAATAATCCTCACTCTTTACTAGAGTAAGGATTATTATAAACCGATAGCTTATTATGCCGAGGGCCGGAATCGAACCGGCACGGTAGTCACCCACCGCAGGATTTTAAGTCCTGTGCGTCTGCCAGTTCCGCCACCCCGGCAATAAAAAAAGTGGTTGGTCGTGACAACGACAAACAGAAGTATACCATCTAATTATATTATATGTCAATACTATCTTCATAATTTTATTATAATAATTTAATTCACTGAAATATTTACTAGTAAAGGTTATAATAGAATGTAACATGGACATAGGAGGTATTATATGAAATTAGGGATTTTAAAACCCAGTAATGCTGGAGAAAAGAGACTTACTCTACTACCAGAACACATCGAAGGCTTAGAAAATGATATATTAATCGAAGCTGACTTTGGTGAAAGTTTAGAAATTACTGATAAAGAATATGAAGATAAAGGCTGTACAATACTTTCACGTAAAGAGGTCTATGAGCAAGCAGATGCTCTTTACTCGATGAAAGGTATACCGGAAGAGGAATATGATTTATTACAAGATAACCAAATTATCATTGGCTGGATCCACCCACAAGCCAAAGGTAAAGCATTCATGGAAGGGGTCGCAACTGATAAACATTTAATCATCTTAAATATTGATAACACACAACCAACCATTGCTTTTGAAGATAAGATTGAACCTATTCCATTTATCCGAAGTAACTTTACTTACAAAAACAGCGTTACCGCAGGTTATGTAGGTACCATTCATTCAATGTTAAGTTACGGTAAACTGTTCAGTTCGACAACGAATATCGCGATTCTTGGTTCGGGAAATGTATCTCAAGGTGCGATGAATGCTGCATCTAAACTTGGTGCTATTGATAATATTCGTATGTTCTACCGTAGTAATTTAGATGAATTTTATAAAACTTATAGTGAATACGATGTGATTATTAACGGAATTGCGGTAACTGATCCAACAAATCATATGTTAACTTATGACCATGTTAAAAACATGAAAAAAGGAACGCTTGTTGTTGATTTAGCCGCTCAACCTGGTGAAGCCGTTGAATTCAGTAAAGAGACAACTTATGATGAACCATTACTTAAAGTGGACGATATCTTTGTCTACTGTATTCGTAACATCCCTTCATTAGTATACCGTACAGCAAGTGAAGTACTTTCTGAATCATTCACAAATTGGGTATTTAAACGCGACTTACAAGAATACATTGATCTAGCAAAAGAACATGGTTATAACATTAAATAAAGTATAGGTACCTTAAACTGAGTAACGATAAGTTATTCAGTTTTTTTGTTATCAATTAATAATCATTCATATTATTATATTGATATAATTAACATTGTATAGTTTGACTAATTATCATAAGGGTGATTTAATAATATTAAAGTAATCCTAATACATTAAAGTATTCGTTTGAGTGATTCTTATTCAAATTGTATTCGCTTTACGCTATGTTCCAATAGTGATTCTTATCTTTTAATAGGTATACATTTTTGGAAATCTAATCTTCGAAAGGGGTAGGTCTAATTAAAAATAACCTTATTAATTTTTTACATTTTTTACCTTTTCTAGTTTACGTAAATTTACTATTTATTTTATTCAGTTTACCTTTGATAACTCTATTCCCTAGCCTTTTCGCTTTAGTTCATGTGATCGATGGCTATTTTTCCAATGATGAATTAACGAATTCATCGTTATTTTTTCGATTTAAAAGCGCATTTAAACAACTGTGGAGAAAAAGCCTTAAATTTGGTTTGATATCTCTCCCTTTTATTTTAATCATTGGATTAGATATACTCATTCTTAGTTCAGTTACAACTCAGAGTCCGCTCGTTATCACATTTAAATATGCTTTAATTTTTCTTAGTCTCATAATTTACTGTATTTTTCATTTTTCATTTTTCACTTTATATTTTTGCAAATCATTCAGTTACATTGAAGAAATCTATAATAATTGGATTTTTACTAACGATTAAAAATCCTGTTATGTCATTACTGATAATACTAGCGCATTTGATTATAATAGTGACCGCATTTTTCCAGCCTGGTCTAGGTTTGTTATTAATGTTCAGCGCACCGATTTATATCGTAAATTATGTTTGTCACCGTTTCATAAATTTTAAAGAGGATTTACAATGAAAAAAATTATTAATTTATTAATCACCTTTGTAATGGCTTTTTCATTTATTAGTATAAATAAAAGCGCTCCCGTTTCGACTCAAGAAAATGGGGAAGTGGTTGGATTAGATTTCTGGACATTTTGGGGTTCAGAACCACGTCGGAATGTTGTTGGTCATTTGGTGGAATAATTTAACTTAAGGAGGAGCGACATGCTAGAACATTACACAATGGCTTATGGGAAGAATCAAGAAGATAAATCGTATGATTTCTATCATTTATGGCAAGCGAATGAACAGGAAATTCAACAGATGCTTGATCAATTTGATATTCCTGAGGATTTTATAACGAGTGGTCTAGATTCTTACGAAGTTGCCCGGTGGGAGTCGTATAAAGGCGATGATGGAGATTTATACACCTTGGTACTCTTTAACTACCCCTTTAAAGAGCGAACACAAGACTTCCGTGACGTGTATCGTACTGCCCCTATCGCCATTGTATTTAAACCTGGTTTAGTCATTGTCACTAGTATCGATTCCTTAAAAACTCTCAATCGCATTACAGAAATGAGATTGAATTCTTTTAACGGCTTAGATGAGTTGGGCCTAGTATTGAATATACTATGGTTTATCGCCCGATTATTCATTATTCTTTTAGAGGAAATCGACCGAGAAATTCGGGATTTAGAATCAGATGTCACAGAGTCTACTAAAAATGAAATCTTTTACACGCAAATGAAATTAAATAAAGCGCTCGTCTTCTTTAATTCAGCCATTAATAATGATCGGGATGTACTAGAACATCTAAAAGAACAGTTTAACCAGTTAGATATTGAGGATAATGACTTGCAGCATCTGCGTGATGTTAATGTTGAATTGCATCAAGCGAGTGGCATGGTGCATGAATTGAAGCAACTCAATGAAAAAGTGAGCGATATCTTATCGAATGTGGTCAATAATAATATGAACCAAGTTATGCGCGTATTAACTGTATGGTCCATTATTTTAACAATTCCAACCATTATAACCAGCGCTTGGGGAATGAACGTTCCTGTGCCAGGTGAAGAGGCTGCATCTTCAATGATTATCATTGGTATTACTACTCTAATTTTAGTGTTAATTGGTTACTGGCTGTTTAAACGGAATAAATGGCTGTAGAAGTAAAGCGGTCACGGTGATTAAAGTGATTAAATTATATAAAAAGGACTCATTTACCCGTTTAACCAGGTAAATGAGTCCTTTTGTTTGTCTAACCTAATATTTCTTCAGCTAAGGTACGGGCAATTTCATTTAAGTTGTCACGATTACGACCTAATTCTAAGCGAATAATCGGTTCTGTAGCGCTCGAGATGAAGATATCAATTTCAGCATCTAAATCAGTTGTCCCTGCCGTTTCGATTGAGAAACGACTAATTGATTTATACGGAACACTTTGGATGTCACGCTTGCTTCCGACTCCTTGGATGTCAATTAAGATAAGACGTTTGTTAGTGAACACAATAAAGTCACGAATCAATTTGTATGTTGAAACAACTTCTTCTGATGACGTTAAAATATCTTGAATCACATTCATAGCACTCGCGTTATCGACTTTACCTGCTTTTCCTGTTAATCGATCAAATATTGACATGTCCATTCCTCTTTTCGTAAGTTTGTTAATCTAAGTATATCAGATTGCCTTACCGAGTTAAAAATTAATGCGTCGCTCCACCGATCACTTGAATATCGTCTTTATCATTGTATTCAACAATTGCTTTGATCGCTGCTTCAATTCCGCGAGCCATATCAGTTAATGACATTGCGGGTTGATTTGGTTTATCTAATACTTGTTCAGTCATGAATGGTATATGCATAAATCCTGCTTTTACTTCTGGGAACTCTTTATCAACTAAGTAAAGTGTTTGGTACATTATGTGATTACATACAAAAGTTCCAGCTGTGTTTGATACTGAGGCAGGAATGCCTACATTTTTCATCGCTTCTACCATTGCTTTAATTGGTAATTTTGAGAAGTAAGCTGGTTGGCCGTCTTCTTGAATAGCTAAATCAATCGGTTGGTTTCCTTCATTATCAGGAATACGGGCATCATCTTGATTGATTGCGACACGTTCTGGTGTTAAGCCCATACGTCCGCCCGCTTGACCGATATTTAAAACAACATCAGGTTTGAATTCGTTCATTTTTTCACGGACAACATCTGCAGATTTGTGGAAAACTGTTGGGATTTCCAATTTTTCAATCTCTGCACCTTTAATTGTATCTGGTAATAATTTTACTGCTTCTATGGCAGGGTTCATTGCTTCGCCACCAAATGGATCGAATCCTGTTACTAAAATTTTCATATAAAAACTCCTCCTATTAGATAAATGGTAAGTAGTACATTAAGATAACATGCACTACAATCATAATAAACGCGAATGGAACTTGGTCTTTAATGACTCCAAATTCACTCTTCATCTCTAATAATGCTACAGGTAATGCGTTAAAATTACCAGCCATAGGGGTCATTAAAGTCCCACAAAAACCAGCAGTCATTGCTAAAGCTCCTGCAATAATTGGATCCGCACCAAGTGAGAATACGAATGGCACACCAATTCCTAACGTAATAACGGTAAAGGCCGCAAAGGCATTCCCCATAACCATTGTGAATAACACCATACCTAAGACATATACTAAAACTCCCCAGAATCGACTTTCAGCTGGGATGACTCCTTGAACAAGTCCAGACACAACATCTCCAACACCTGCTGCAGTAAATACTGTACCTAAAGCACCAAGCAATTGAGGTAAAATACCTGTTGTTGATACCTGTTGAATCATGCGATCACTTTCTGGAAGCAATGTTTTTGGTCCACGACGAATAGTGAATAATAGTGTTATCGTCCCGATTAAAGCTCCAATACCTAAGACCGATTGACTTAATGCTGGGAAAATTTGGGCAATCAATAATGAAGATATCGCTAAAGTCATGACGGGTAAGAAAATACCATTACCTGTATTATCAGCATTCTCTTTAACTTCTTTTTCCGGTGTGGCTTTGATTTCTCCGATCGATACTTGTTTGAATAAAGTAATTACCCCAATGATCAACACTAATACTCCATTAATGATATTGGGAATATAACTACCACCAACGAATAGGACTCCTAGAATCGCCCAAAATAATGTCGTTCCGATACGTGTAGGATTCGTCTCATCGTTGAATACACGGTAAGCTGTATAAAGTAATTGTAAACCAATGACGATATACGTACTTTCTAAAACTGTACTTGCAAATTGTTCCATTGATTTCTCCTCCTACTTTTTAGCTTTCGCTTTTTTACGTAATTGACGGTCAAAACGCCAGTTGAAAATGGCAGCTAATACTAATGCAATCACTGCAATTGGGATTGACGCAATGGCTAATGAGCTTTGGTTACCGTTTAAACCTAAGTCAATCAATGTTGCACTGATTAATTGAATTCCGGCAGATCCTGCGAATGTATTTTGCGCAAAGAAGTTACCATAGTTATCCGCTGCAGATGCGCGTGCTTTAATTTTCTCAACGTCGTCTTCATCTAATTTATCATCCGTATCTGACTCCGCTGCTGCTTCTGCCATTGGATAGATCAATGGACGCACAAACTGTGGATGTCCACCAAGTCGAATTGAGAAAAATCCCGATAATTCACGAATCGCCTGATACACTGTAAACAAGCCACCTGTTGAGAGCCCTTTAATCTTTTCAATAAATCGAATCGCTTGTTCTTTTAGACCAAACGTCTCTGACAAGCCGATCATCGGTAAAGTTAAGAAGAACAAGGTTACAAAACGCTGGTTCGTAAATGCCTCTCCGAGTATCGTTAAAAATTCTATGAATGAAATGCCTGATACTAATGCAGTAACAAGTCCTGCGACAACAACAGTTGCGATTGTATCAAATTTTAGAATAAAACCTATTATGATAATGACAATACCTATTAATTTAATCCATTCCATATCTATACCTCCTTAAACAATTAAAATTTATTAAAATGTTCACCTATTTTACCATACATGAAACAAATTTGATCCCCTTGCTGATTATCTTTATGAAAATATAATAAAAGTAGACTCTTTAAATCCTTTTCAATTAAAGATATAATAGAATAAATATATTAGAAAAGAGTTTATAACATGAAAATCCAACGTATCAATTCCATTCACTCACCTTTGGCAGATGATTTGGAAACTTTATATATCAATGCCTTTCCTTCGTATGAACGCAAACCTTTTGAATCTTTATTCTCACATCAAGAAACTGGTTTTGCTGAAGTCTTCGCAATTACTGAAGACGAACGCTTTATTGGTATGATTTCAACTTTAAAAAGTTCTCAATTAATTTTTGTTGAATACTTTGCAATTTCTCCTGAATATCGCAGCCTAGGTTATGGTTCAAAAGTTTTATCACTTCTTAAAGAAAAATATCATGAAATGAATATTTGCTTAGAAATTGAAGTTGTTCAAACGGATGAAGGTATCATAGAGGAACGCTTACGACGCCTGCAATTTTACGAGAAGAATGGCTTCCAACAATTAAATATGATTGTGAGTTTATTTGATGTAGAATTTGAATTGCTAGGTACAAGTTCGGAGATAACTTTTGAAGAATATTTTACTTTATATGAACAAATTCATGGAGATTCATTTAAAGACAAGCTTTATTTAATTACTTGAATTGTAAAATTAAGCTAGAAAAATAAATAAACCATTTGTGGTACACTCAAAATAAATTTCCAACCACGAAAATTAGGAGAGTGACCACAAATGGCCTACACACATCTTACCATGAAAGAACT